>JALZLY010000309.1 GCA_030858465.1 Deinococcota bacterium | reverse complement strand
CTGCGGGGTGCTGCGCGAACATTGCGAACCAAGTGAAGCAATCTCCAAACCGTGTACCAAAAACGAGATTGCCGCGTTGCTTCGCTCCTCGTAATGACCCATCAAAAGAAGGCTGACAGACCACTAGGCTAGAGGTGAAAGCAGTAGGGGCGCCGAAGTGCCCCCGACAAAAAGCCAGCGCCTAGTGGCTTAGGCTCTGCGCCACATCATCTCGCGCTTGAGCTGTTCGATGGCCTCGGTGATGGGGATATCGCGTGGGCAGGTGTAGGCGGTGCGGCAGCGCCACAGGCCGGTGGACTGGTTCAAGACCTCCATGCGCTAAGGCTTTAGAGATAAGAAAAAAAACACTTCTGTCCCAGTACCACCACGAGACTTCCCTTTTCCCCTACGTTCTTGCTACCTTCTGTGGTAGAAGCGGTTCTGGCAGGAGCTTTAACCGAATCGGCAAGAATGTTGCGGCCTCATGATTCCGCGAAGATGCTCTCACTATCTTGAGGCCCTGCCAGCACTCGCTCAACGGCTATCCCCTCCTCAAACGGCATGTAGAAAATGATGTGCCTGCCGACGACGAAACTACGCAATTTTGGCTTCAGCTCCTCACGGGCCTTTCCCATCAAGGGCTGGGTCGCTAGCAGGTCGAACCTATCCGCCAGCCAGCGGAGGTAATTGTCGGCGGCGCTGGGATTATCGCGGGCAATGAAGTCCCAGATCAGCAACAGGTCCACATCTGCTGCTGGACGAATCACAACGGTCGGCATTACTGCGCCGTGCGTTGCTGGAACCGCTCCCTCGCCCGTCTGATCGTCTCCTCTACATCGAACGGCTGATAGTCGCCGCTGTCTTCGCCCTTTTGAATCTCGGCGCGGAGGTGAGACAGTCTGCTTTCATATTCCTGAATCAGTTTGAGCGACCGGCTCACGACGGCGCGGTCATCCTCATAGTGCCCGGTCGCTACCAGCCCACGGATAAGCTGTTCTTGTTCTTTGGTGAGTTCAATCGTCATACCCCAGGATAGGCGTTTTCAACGGAGCCTGCAACGTCTTCTCACGCGGGTGCAGGGCGGCCGAGCCGAGACGCTATGTTGCGGTCCCTAGCAGGCCCGGTGCCCCGCTTGTCTCAGGGAGTCTGAACAGCTTAAGCGCCGAGGTTCGCTGCGAACCGCCCCCAGACCGAGCTCGAGACGACGGCCGACTTTCATGGCGTTGGCTTCCACAGCGTCGGCAGCACACAGCAATCTTGCGGAGAGTGAATATGCTAAGGTAAGTTTACAGTGAACCTGAAGGTCAAAGTCTACTGCGGCGTCGATAAATTCCGCAGCGACATAGAGTAAGCCCTCATTTTGGAGGGATTCAAGCTGTGCTCCGGAGCGCGGTGGCATCTGCTCATCGACGCCCCTTGGGGCTGGGCTGTTTCCAGGCACGCCACCACCGCGGTCAGAGGAGCTGTCGTCGTCACCGACAACCCCTGCCCCGAATACAAGCTGGACCTGCTCGAGCAGGAGCCCGCCGCCCTCTTGAGCGGCGTGTCCCTGCCGGATATCGTGCGGACGCTTAACCTGCTCGAGGCGGGCCAGAAGCAGCCCTTGCCCAAGCTGTCCTCTCCCCTCACGCCGGTAGAACGCCTCACCCTGCGGCTCGCCGCCAGGGGCTGCGACAACAAGGTTATCGCCAAAGCGCGCAACACGGGCGAAGGGACCGTCAAGAACTCCCTCCAGGTCGTCTTTCAAAAACTCGGCTTTGAGTCTCGAGTCCAACTCGCTCACTACTACGGCAACTGGCACGCTCTGGACGACTGAGAACCGCCGCGCCATGCATTACTAAAGTAACGTTACTTTAGTCACGTGACTAAATGCACCTGCGCAACGGCATAAGTAACATCTAAACTGCAAGCAGCTAGAAAGCTCCGGTCGGCGGGGACGGCATCACATCTATCCCAACACCATTCAGCGCGCGATGAAGCGGGCAATGCTTGCTGCTGGTATGGAAAAGCATGGCAGTGTACACACCTTACGCCACAGCTTTGCGACGCGCTTGCTCGAGGACGGCTACGACATCCACACGGTGCAGGAGCTTTTGGGCCATAAGGATGTAAAGACCACCATTGATCTACACCCATGTGCTCAACCGTGGCGGGCGAGGGGTACGGAGCCCACTCGACGCATAAGGTCACGCCTTCAATCTAATCTAGCCATCGTCTTTGCCGCCAGCTTGTCGAGCGCGAGCACGGCTATTTCAGCGCATCCGCGCCTAGAAAAGCCTCACACCCTTCATTTCAGGGCGCCCGAGGTGAGGCCCTTGATGATCTGTCGGCTGGCGAAGAGATAGAGCAGCAGGAGCGGCAGGGCGGTGATGGTGAGGCCGGCGAAGAGCAAGGCCCAGTTGTTCTGGTGCTCGCCGAAAAAGGTGAAGAGCCCGAGCGGCAGGGTGCGGTACCGCTCGGCGCGGATGAAGATAAGTGGGAAGAAAAAGTCGTTCCACCAGGGGATGAAGTTGAAGATTGCCACCGTCGCCAGGGCCGGGCGGATAAGCGGCAGCATCACCTGAGCGTAGATGCGAAACTCGCTGGCGCCGTCCAGCCTGGCGGCCTCCTCGAGCTCCCTGGGCAAGGTCTTGAAGAAGTTGGCGAGCACGAAGATGGTAAAGGGCAGGCCGCTCGCCGAGTAGATGAAGATCAGCGACCAGGGCGTGTTCAACAGGCCCAAGTCGCGCATCAGGAAAAAGAGCGGCAGGATGCCTAGGCGAATCGGCAGCATCAGGCCGGAGAGAAAGTAGAGCATGAGCCAGTCGCGGCCTTTAAAGGCGTAGCGGCCGAGCGGATAGGCGGCCAGGCTGCCCACCACCAAGACGATCAGGACCGACACCGCCGTAACGAAGACGCTGTTGAGAAAATAGCTCGAGAAGTTGCCGCGACCCCAGGCCTCCGCGTAATTGGCGAGTGTCCAGGTGCTGGGCAGGGCGAAGGGGTCGCGGAAGATCTCCTGGCTGGTCTTGAACGACGACATGATCATCAGAAAGACCGGATAGACGACGGTGAAGCCGTAGGCGATGAGGATGGCGTAAATCAGCGTGGTCTTGGCGATGTCCGTGGGCCTACTAGTCATAGATCACCTCGCCGCGCCCGAACAGCCTCAAGGCCAGCAGCGAGACGCTCAGGATGAAGCCGAACATCAACACCGCCAAGGCCGAGCCCATGCTTACCGCGTCCTGGCCGCCACCGAAGGCGGTGCGGTAGAAGAAGGTGCCCAGCACGTCGGTGGCGCCGCCGGGGCTGCCGCTCGAGCCCGCCATTACGAAGATCAGCTCGAAGGTGTTGAAGTTGCCGATGAAGGTTAACACCGTGACGATGGTCAAGGACGGTCTGAGCAGGGGCAGCTGGATGTGGCGGAAGACCTGCCAGGCGCTTGCGCCGTCGAGCCGGGCGGCCTCGAGGTAGCTGGCGGGAATGCTGCCCAGGTTGGCGAGAAAGAGCATCATCGGAAAGCCCAGCCAGGCCCAGGCGTTGACCACGATGATGGTCGGCAGGGCCGTCTCCGGCAGGCCCAGCCAGGGCAGGGCCAGGCCGTCCAAGCCGAGCTCGCGCAGGGCCTTGTTGAGCGGCCCGAAGAGCGGGTTCAAGATGAGGAGCCACAAGAAACCCACCAGGACCGTGGGCAGCAGGTGGGGTAGGAAAAAGAGGTTCTGCCAGAAGCGGCCGCCGCGGCGCATGCCGTGGAGCAGGACGGCGAAGGCGAGCGCCAGGGTGTTCTGCACCAGCATGGTGCCTGCGAAAAAGAGGAGGTTGTGCCCAAACGCCCGCGCCAGGTTACTGCGCCAGGGCTCGGTGGTGAGCAGAGTAACGAAGTTGTCGAGGCCGACGAAGGGCCCGCGCACCAGCCCGCGCCACTCGAAGAGGCTGTAAGCGACGGCGTTTAAGAGCGGCCAGACGATGAAGAGCGTGTAGAGGACAAAGGCCGGCAGCCAGAAGGGCAGCAAACGCAAGGAGGAGAGCTTGCGGGCTCTCCTCTGTGCTTTTGGGGGACTCGTCAAGGGCGGCGCTTAAGGGTTGGGCGTGAACCAGCTCGACATCTGCGCCTGCAGGCTCGAGGCGACCTCCTCGGCCGTCATGCGGTCCAGGAAGAGGTTTTGCATGTCCTGGCCGATCACGTCGGTGCCGGTGGGGGTGCCGTAGCGGAAGTGCACCAGCAGCATGTAAGGGGTGGAGGCCTCGTTCCACATCTCGACGATCTCGCTGAGCAGCGGGTCGCTGGGCGTGACGCCTTGGATGGGCGAGATCTGCGCGAGCCGGTCGGTAAAGAGCTGGCCGAACTCGGGCGAGCCGAGCCAGTCCACAAAGGCCAGCGCCGCCTCGGGGTCATCGCTGCTGCTGGTGGCGGCCCAGGCGCCGTCGACGAACCAGGACACCAGCCTCTCGTCGCTGCCCTTGGCGGGCACGGCGAAGACGCCCAGGTCCAGCTCGGGGTTCTGGCTCAAGAAGTAGGCGCCTTCCCAGGAACCGCCGGGGAACATGGCGGCCAGCTCATTGACGAAGAGCATCCGGGAGTCGTCGTAGGATACGCCGGTCACGGTGGGCGGGAAGTAGGGCTGGAGGTCCTTGACGGCCTGGACGCTCTCGATGAAGGCGGGATCCTCGAAGGTCCGGCTGCCATCCAGGATGCCCGCCACAAAGGCGTCGCCGCCGTAGCTGCCCGCGCCCACCACGGTGTGCAAGATGGGCAACATCCAGGCGTCGCCGCCGGTCACGGCGATGGGGATGTAGCCGGCCCCCTCGAGCGCCTCGTTGACGGCGATGAACTCGTCCCAGGTAGTGGGCTCTTCCAGGCCGAGCTCGGTAAAGATCGCCCGGTTGTAGAACATCTGCAGAACCTGGACGGCGAAGGGCACGCCGTAGACCTCGCCGCTTTCCTGGGAGCGCACGGCGTCCAGGGTCTGGCTCGAGTAGTTCTCCAAGCTCGCCACGCGGCCGTCCAGAGGCAAGAGGTAACCGCCCTCGATCCACGGCCTGACGCCGCCGTAGGAGCGCGTCTGCACCACGTCGGCGGCCTCGCCGGCCTGGAGCGAGGTGGCGACCAGGGTGTTGTACTCGGTATTCAAGAAGGCCTCGAAGTTGACGCTGACCCCAGGGTTCTGCTCCTGGTAGGCTTGCAGAATCTCCCGGTAGGCGGCCACGTCTTCGGTCCGCCAGGACCACATGTCCAGGCTCTGGGCAGCGGCAAAGCCGCAGAGGGCGAAAAGCAGTGCGGTGATTCGGGTTCTCATCCTCCTCCTCCAATCCAATTCTCGAGCTTGCCCTCTAGTCATACCATACTTTCATACGCACTTTGAACCAGTTCTAGACCATTTGCCCGGCAAGCCCGGCGGCTCAGGTCATCCGCGCGTCGACCGCGTCGCGCAGGGCGTCGCCGACGAAGTTGAAGGCCAGCACCGAGAGGACGATCATCAGGCCGGGCAGGAGCAGCCAGGGGTAGAGGCTCAGAGTCTCGAAGTTCTGCGCGTCGCGGAGCAGCAGGCCCCAGCTCGTCATCGGCTCCTTGACGCCAAGTCCCAAAAAGGACAAGGCGCTCTCGCCCAGGATGTAGGCGGGCAAGGCCAGGGTGGCGGCGATCACCAGGTACGAGCTCAAGTTGGGCATGAGGTGGCGCAAGATGACGCGCAGGTCGCCCGCGCCGATAGCTCTGGCCGCCTGCACGTAGTCGGCCTCGCGCGCCGCCAGGACCTGCCCGCGCACCACCCTGGCCAGGCTGGCCCAGCCGATCAGGGACAAGACCGCCACGATACCCAGGTAGACCCGGGTCGAGGGCCAGGTGGCCGGAATGACCGTCGCCAAGGCAAGCAGGATCGGCAGGCGCGGGAAGGAGAGCATGACCTCGATGAGCCGCTGGATGAGGCCGTCGACGACGCCGCCGTAGTAGCCCGAGATGCCGCCCATGAGGATGCCGATCGAAAAGGAGATGAGGATGCCGATGACGCCGACGGTCAGGGACACCTGCGAGCCGACCAGCATCCGGCTCAAGAGGTCGCGGCCGAAGCGGTCGGTGCCGAGCGGAAAGTAAAAGCCCTCCGCCACGCCGAAGAGGTGCAGGTCGGTCCGTGCGCCCAGAAGCCTATAGGGCTGACCGCGCACGAAAAAGCGGATGGGCTCGGGCCGGCTCTGATCCTCGGCGTAAAAGGAGCGAAAGGTGACCGGGTCGCGCTCTCGCGCCACCGGATAGACGAAGGGCCGCATGAGCCGGCCCTCGTGGACGAGGTGGACGCGCTGCGGTGGCTGGTAGGGAGAGCGGGAGTGCTGGGTGGTGATGTTGTAGGGCGCGAAAAAACCCGCGAAGAGCGCGATTACATAAAGCGTTATGAGGATGATACCCCCGGCGGCGCCGACCTTGGAGCGCTTGAAGCGTCGCCAGGCCAGCGACAAGGGACCCTGGCTCCGGCGCCTCTGTGGACGCGCCGGGGCCAGGGCACGTTCGGCGGGAGGGTCAATCATATCTGATCCTCGGGTCGGCCCAGGCCAGGGCCAGATCGGCTAAGAGGTTGCCGATTATCAAGAGCAGGCTCGAGAACAGCAGCAAGGTCATCGCCACGTACTGGTCCTTGGCGAGCAGCGACTCGTAGAGCAGCGGACCGATGGTGAACAGATTTAAGACGATGGAGACGATGATGGTGCCGTTGATGACTTCGGGCAGGCTGAGCCCGGCCAGCGAGATGAGCGGGTTGATGGCGTTGCGCACCGCGTGGCGGTAGGTCACCGTCCGCTCGCGCACCCCTTTGGCGCGCGCCGTGCGCACGAAGTCGGCGTTCAAGACGTCCAGGAGGTTGGCGCGCATCTGCCGCATGAGCACGGCGACGCCCGAGGTGCCGACCGCCAGGATGGGAATCCACAGGTGGTTCAACAGGTCCAAGAACTTGGTCAGGCTCCAGGGCGCGGCGATGTACTGCGGGCTGAACAGCCCGCCGACCTGCGTGCCGCCCAGGTTGAGCACCAGCGAGACGAGCAACAGCGCCACTAAAAAGTCCGGTACCGCCAGGCCGATGTAGCCGACGAAGCTGGCAATGGCGTCGGTCACGCCGTTGCGGTTCACGGCGGTGTAGACGCCTAAGGGAATGGCGACGAGCCAGGAGAAGAGCATGGTCGACAGCGCGATGATCACCGTCCAGCCGAGCCGCTCGCCGATCATGTTCCAGACGGGCCGGTTGGCGAAAAAGGAGTAGCCGAAGTCGCCGCGCGTCACGATGCCCCAGACCCAGCGCCCGTACTGCTCCCAGGCGGGGCGGTCGAGGCCGAGCTGAGCGTTGATGCGCGCGACCGTCTCGCGGCTGACGCGCGGGTCCTCCAGGTAGCGGTCGGTAAAGCTGCCGGGCTGAAGCTGAAGGATGGCAAAAGAAACGACCGACACGAAAAAGAGCGTGGGGATGACGATGAGTGTGCGTTTGACGAGATAACTCAACATCGCTAAAAGAATTCAGGAGC
This sequence comes from Deinococcota bacterium, assembly GCA_030858465.1. Taxonomy (NCBI): domain Bacteria; kingdom Thermotogati; phylum Deinococcota; species Deinococcota bacterium. The sequence continues at coordinate 3,608 of JALZLY010000309.1, read as the reverse complement.
CTGAACGGTCGACATCTTCCGGCTCCTGACGATTGACTCCTCCCTCCGTGCTCGAATTTACTCGTTGACGGTGTAGAGCACCACCGGGTTGTAGCCGGGGATGACGCCCAGGCTGTAGACGAAGTTGCCCACGCGGTTGTACGCGGCGGCGATGTTGGCGGGCTTGGCGATCATGATGACCGGCAGGTACTCGGCGTTAAGCTCCTGCCACTCGCCGTAGAGCTCGGCGCGGCGCTCCTGGTCATTCAGCCTGGCGCCCTCGTCGAAGATCTCCCAGATGCGGCGCTCCCAGTCCGCCATCGCCGCCATGTTGGGCTCGCTGCCCTCTGCGGCGGGCTGGGTGGCGCGGTGCCAGTAGTAGAGCGCGCCGCCGGGCTGCCAGATGGGCGTCCTCAGTTCGGGGTCGGGCTGATTGCCGAAAGCCACGATGATGGCCTCGAAGTCGCCGGCGAGTGCCGTCGGCACCAGAGCGCTGCCCTGGACGCCCTGGAGGTTGACCCGCACGCCTATTTGCGAAAAGTCGTTTTGCAAGATGGTGGCGATGTCGGTGAAGACCGGCGAGTCGACGTTGTAGGTGAGGGTGAACTCGAGCGGCTGGCCGTCCAGGTTGCGCACCCCGTCGCCGCCTTCGTCGGTCAGGCCGAGTTCGTCCAGGGCGGCCGCGGCGGCGTCTAAGTCGAACATCCGCATCATGCCGGTGGTGTCGCGGTAGAAGGCGGTGTTGGCGGGCGCCGTCGGCGTGCCGGGCAGGGTCGCCAGGCCATTGTAGACATCGTCGATGATGCGCATGCGATCGACGGCGTACTCCATCGCGCGCCGAAACTGGACGTCCGCGAAGACCTCGGCCAGGGCGGGGTTGGCGGCGTCGAAGTTGAAGGCCAGATGCGGCGGCGAGCCGAAGAGCGCCTCGCTCTCGACCACGTGGAAGTCGGCGCCCGCCAGCTCGCGCGACTTGAGATCGGGAAACTGCGCGCCGGAGATGTTTAAGACGTCTAAGTTGCCCGCTAAAAATTGCGCGACTTGCGCCTCGCCGCCGCGCACGATGAGCAGCTCGAGCCGGTCCACATAGGGCAGGGCGTTGCCCTCGCTGTCCTCTTTCCAATAGTCGGGGTTCTTCTCGAGGCTGACGAGCTGACCGGCGGTGTAGCCCGCCATCTTAAAGGGGCCGGTGCCGACGACCTCGCGCGGGTCGCTGTCGGTGGGCCAGGCGTTATTGATCGCGGCGGCGTCGGCGCCGCCCTCCTGGCTGAACTCGAGCAGCTTGTGCTTGGGCATCATGAAAAAGCGCTGCTGGATCAGGAAGGCCGCCGAGGGGGCGGGCAGGGTGAAGCGCACCGTCATGTCGTCCACGGCCTCGACCGTGACGCGCTGTTCCTCGCCGTCAACGTTATAGACGAACTGCGCCGCGTCGCCCGCGCGGGCCTCGGGGTTCATGATGACCTGCTCGTAGGTGAAAACCACGTCTTCGCTCGTGAAGGGCTCGCCGTCGTGCCAGAGGACGCCCTCGCGCAGATGGAAGGTGTAGACCGTGCCGTCGCCTTCGACCTCCCAGGACTCGGCCAGGCCGGGCTCGAGCTCGTAGGTCTCGAGGTCGAACTCGAGCAGCGAATCGAAGACCTGCTGGGCCAGGGTCTGCAGGTTGGCGTCGATCACGGCGTAGTAGAAAAATGACGGCGGCGCGTCGCCCAAGGACATCGTCAGGGTACCGCCGGGCTCGCCGGGCCCCACGCCCAGGGCCGAATAGTCGGGCATGGCCTTGGGTGGGGCGAAGGCGGAGCTCAGGGCAAGGGCCAAGAGCGCCAAGGCCAGGGAGAAGAACCGTATCTTCATGAAAACCTCCTCGTAGATGTCTCGCCTCAGGAGTATACCAGTAAAGAACCCGTAAGAGGCTGAGATCTCCCAAAGCCTCGCTTCATGAAGGGAAGCCCCTGGCCTATCGGCCCTCGAGTCCGCGCACCCTGACCACCCGGGCCAGTTCCGCCCACAGGCCCCTGCCGTAGTCATCTGTACTGAAATTATCGACCGTGACGCGCATATTGTGGGCGTTGGCGTGGATGAAGGACCGTTCCCCCAGGGCGATCATCACGTGGCCGGGCAGGAAGAGGAGGTCGGCGGCGCGCGCCTCTGCGGGGGCGACCTCCGCGCCCGCCGCCTGCTGCTGGTCGGCGTCTCTGGAGAGGAAGAGGCCATGCGCCCTGTAGACGGTCTGCACCAGGCCCGAGCAGTCGAGCCCCCAGGCGCTGCGCCCGCCCCAGACGTAAGGAGCGTGCATGAAGGCCCTAGCCAGCCTGGTAATGGCGGCGGCGGTAGGCTCGAGCAGCGGCGCGCTCAGGGGCTCGAGCACGGTCTTACGCACGAAGGCGCTCCGGCTTGGCAAGCTGATCTCGAGCCACGGTTCAACGTCATTCTCCACCCGCAAGGTCACGCCCAGAGCAAGCTCGAGCAGGGGCGTCGCCGACACCTTGGGCTCGGCAAAGGCGTGCGTCCGCAAAACTGCCACCCGGTGAGTCGGCTCGAGTCGGCAGTCCATCAAGTCGGAAGCTTGGAGCCAGCCCACGTAGCCGTCTCGCGCGAGCTTTACCCGCACGAAGCCGCCCTGCCGGTCAAAGGCTGTGACCTCTTCGCCGTAGAGCGCCTCGGTGACCTGGTTGGCCCCGTCCTGCGCCGCGGCGTAGACCTTGGCGCGGCCAGCCACCAGCCAGCCCGGCCGCTCAGCGGGAAAATCAACCTGCACACGCAAGCCCTGCGAACGGGCAAAGCCGTGCAGCAAGGCGCTAAAGCGCCCTTCGGCCACCCCGGTGAGGCTGTCCTCGTGCAGCGCCACCTCAAAGACGCTGCACCGAAGGTCGCCGACCTGCGCCGCCTGGAGGGCTGCAAAGGCCTCCGCGCGGCTCATCCGGCCCCCCAGGGCCTCGAGAGCTTGCCGGCGATCACCGGACGGCGCGCGCCGGTCGCCCGGGGCAGGGTGTTGGGCAGACCGTGCCAGGCATAATAGGCCATCACCGCAAAGGCCAGCGCCTCGCGGTCCTTGGCGCGCCAGCCCAGCTCCTCGAAGCTGCGGACGGGCAGCTCGAGCCGGGCGCGGAGCATCTCGAGAAGCGTGTCGTTGTGCGCGCCGCCGCCGGCCACCAAAACCTCGTCCAGACCCTCGGCAAGCACGAAATCCCGGTAGGCCCGGGCGATGGATTCCGCGGTGAAGGCCGTCAGCGTCGCCAGCAGGTCGTGGCCCCCCACGCCCTTTAGTTCAGCCCCAAACTCGCTCAGCGTAAAGACCTCGCGCCCGGTCGTCTTGGGCAGCCCCTGGCTCAGATAGGGATGCGCCAGCAGAGCGGCAAGGACCCTCTCGTGAACCTCGCCCCGCGCGGCCAGGGCGCCGCCCGCGTCGAAGTCCCGGTCGAAGTCACGTTTCACCGCCTCGTCGATGAGGCAGCTCGCTGGTCCCGTGTCGAAGGCGAAGACACCGCCGGGGTCACCGTCCGCGGGCAGGTAGGTGAGGTTGGAGATGCCGCCCAGGTTGTGGACGGCGCGCGCTACGCCCGGCTCGGCGAAGAGCTTGAGGTCGCCAAACGCCACCATCGGCGCGCCCTGGCCGCCCGCGGCCATGTCCG
>JALZLY010000308.1 GCA_030858465.1 Deinococcota bacterium | reverse complement strand
CTTTCCGTGCCCATAGCGACGTGGCTCCACCCGATCCCATCCCGAACTCGGAAGTTAAGCACGTCAGCGCCCATGATAGTTGGGGAGCAGTCCCCCGCAAAAGTAGGTCGGTGCGGAAAGTTATTTTATAATTAGCTCGAGGTATGCTCCTAATGGTATCTCACGCTGTGCGGGAGTAGCTCAGCTGGTAGAGCACTACCTTGCCAAGGTAGATGTCGCGAGTTCGAATCTCGTCTCCCGCTCCAAACGAAAGCCCAGCTAGGACGGCAACCTTAAGCCCCGCTAAGTGCGGGGCTTTTGCTTTGGTGGGTTCGTCTACTGCCAATTTACGACCAACTTTAATCGACTCGCCTATCTGCCGGGCTTAGTCAGTCGAGCACCTTAGCCGCTTGGCCTAAGGTGTCGAGGCCGCTCTTGTGGGCGCCTGAAGGGCCTTGTACGCACGATTCTGGGAACCTTCTGGGGACCTACCACGCAGGGCTGTAGTGGGCATATCTTGCCTGAAGCAAAGGTGAGGTCGCCCTTTAGCTTACGATCAAGGTGCGTCAGCCCTGGCGGTGACACAGGTTCGGACACAAGGCCGTCACCTTGAGCTATAGTAGATAGATGTCTACGACGACCAAAGAGCAAACAGCGGCGCTCGATGACCTGAAGACACGCTTCGCCACCCTGAACGACCTGGGCGGCGCCCTCAGCCTGCTCGGCTGGGACCAGAACACCTACATGCCGCCGGGCGGCGCGGCGGCGCGGGCGCAGCAGACCGCGACCTTGAGCCGGCTCAGCCACGAGCTGCTGACCGAGCGGCGCACCGGCGAACTTCTGGACGCCGCCGAGCGCGCGGGCTATAGAGGAGACAGCGACGAGGGCGCGCTCATCCGCGTGGCGCGGCGCGCCTATGACCGCGCCACCAAGCTGCCGGCCGACTTCGTCGCCGACTTGGCCCGGCTCCGCTCCGAGGGTCAGGGCGTGTGGGCGGAGGCCCGGCGCGACTCGGACTTTTCCAAGTACGCGCCGACGCTTGCGAAGATGATCGACATGACCAGGCGGCAGGCCGACTTTTTGGGCTACGACGACCACCCCTACGACGCCCTGCACGACCTCTACGAGACGGGCTCGAGGGTGGCCACCGTCAGAGAGGTGTTTGCCGAGTTGCGCGACGCCACGGTGATACTCCTAAAGGACATCAGGGAGAGCGGCCGTGCTCTCAGCGACGCGCCCGTCCGCGGCCGTTTTCCGGCGGAAGGCCAGGAGAGGTTCGGCAAGGAGATCGCCAGCGCCTTTGGTTACTCCTTCGAGCACGGCCGCCTGGACCCGACCGTCCACCCCTTCGCCAGCGCCTCGTCGAAGTACGACGCGCGCATCACCACGCGCTACGACGAGGGCTTTTTGTCCCCAGGGCTCTTCGGCACCATGCACGAAGCCGGCCACGCCATGTACGAGCAGAACGTGAGCAGCCTCTACGACCGCAGCCCGCTGGCGCGCGGCACCAGCCTGGGCGTCCACGAGTCGCAGTCGCGGCTGTGGGAAAACCTGGTGGGCCGCTCCTACGGCTTCTGGAGGCACTACTTCCCGCGCGCCCAGGAGCTCTTCCCCGAGGCACTCGGCAAGGTCAGCCTGGACGACTTCTACGCCGCCGTGAACCGCGTCGAGCCGAGCTTCATCCGCGTCGAGGCCGACGAGATCACCTACAACCTGCACGTCATGGTGCGCTTCGAGCTCGAGCTCGCCATCTTGGAGGGTCGCCTCGATGTCGGCGAGATTCCCGAGGCCTGGAACAGCAAATACCAGGACTATCTAGGCGTCACCCCGCCCGACGACGCTCTCGGCTGCTTGCAGGACGTGCACTGGTCGATGGGCCTGATCGGCTACTTTCCCACCTACACGCTCGGCAACGTCATGAGCGTGCAGTTCTTCGAGGCGGCCAAGCGGGCGCACCCGGGGCTCGAGGACAGCGTCGCCCAGGGCGAGTTCGGCACCCTGCTCGGCTGGCTGCGCGACAACATCCACCGCCACGGCTCGAAGTACGAGCCGCGCGAGCTTTTGAAACGCGTCACCGGCAGCGACTTGGACGCGGGGCCCTATATCGGCTACTTGAACACCAAGTTCCGGACACTCTATGGCTTGAGCTGACGCGAACTCCAGCTTTAGGTTGGGTATGCTGAGCCGTGAATCAAAAGAAGCGCCGTCACACGCGGGAAGTGAGGGGCGTGTCATAATCCCTGCTTGACCACCCGCAGGGTGTGTCCGACAAGGAGACCACCGTGGCAGCCATCGACTTTGCGCTCTTTGCACCCTACAACGACGAAGCCGCCCTCATCGGCGATTTTTCCGGTTGGCAACCGCTCCCCATGGAAAGAGGGGACGACGGCTATTTCAGGACTACCGTAGACTTGGAAGACGGCCTCTACAAGTACAAGTTCCGCGTCCGCTCCAAGAGCTTCTTTATGGACGAGAATGCCTGGGTGGACGTGGTGGATCCCTACGCCACCGCCGTCGACGACACCGGCGCGGGCGACGGCCTCGTCTTCATCCATGAGGGCCAGCGCAAGGTGGACCTCTATGAGTGGCGGCACGACGGCGCGCCCTTGCCGCCCGACCGCGACCTCGTTCTCTACGAACTGCACATCGGCGACTTTTCCGAAGGCGGGACCTACCAGGGGGCGGCCGAGAAGCTCGATTATCTGGTCGAACTCGGCGTCAACGCCGTCGAGCTCATGCCCGTCAACGAGTTTCCCGGCGACCGCTCCTGGGGCTACAACCCGCGCCACTTTTTTGCCGCCGAGTCGTCCTACGGCTCTTCCAGCGATCTCAAGAGGCTCATCGACGCCTGCCACGCCCGCGGCATCAGGGTGATCCTCGACATGATCTGCAACCACGGCGAGTCCGAGACGCCTTTGACCCAGATCGACTACGAATACTGGTTTCACAAGGAGCCCAAGGACGCCGAGCACAACTGGGGGCCCGAGTTCGACTACACCAAGCATGACGACAAGCTGGGCACCATGCCCGCCCGCAAGTTCATGGGCGACGTGGTCAGGTTCTGGGTGAGCGAGTACCACATCGACGGCATCCGCTTCGACGCCGTCAAGCAACTGGACAACCCCGACTTCTTGAAATGGGTGGTCGCAGAAGCCAAGCGCACCGCGGGCAGCAAGCCCTTCTACACCGTCGCCGAACACATCCCCGAGATCCCCGGGCTGGTCGGGCCTGAGGGCCCCTTCGACGGCACCTGGCACAACTCCTTTTATCACGGTATGAGCGCGCTGCTGACGGGCGAAAACCGCGACCTCGGTAGGATCAAGGGGCTGCTCGACGCCCGCAGCCGCGACTTTCCCGGACCGGAGAACCTCGTCAACTACCTCTCCTCGCACGACCACGACCATCTCCTCTGGACGCTCGAGCAGGCGGGCATTTCAGGCGACGAGGCCTCCAAGCGCGCCCGCCTCGGCGCGGTCCTGGTGACGACCGCCTACGGCATTCCCATGATCTGGATGGGCACCGAGTTTGGCGTGGCGACGGAGAAGACCATCGACAAGAACAAGCTCGAGTGGCCGCTCCTGGGCCAGAGCCAGGGCCGCGGCCTCTTCGAAGTCTGGAAGGGGCTCATCGCCTTGCGCCGCCAGAGCGCCGCCCTGAGGGGAGAAAGCTTCGAGTTCTTCCTCGAGGACCACGGGGCGGGCGTCCTCGGCTTTGTCCGCCAGGACGAGAGCGGCAAGGTAGTGGTCATCGCCAACCTGTCGAACAGCTACCACGGCGGCTATACGGTCGAGGGCATGCCCGCGGACGGCCGCTGGCGCGAGTGGACAAGAGGCTACGAGCTCGAGGTCCGTGGCGGCGCCCTGACCCTGGACCTGCCCGAGTACGAGGCGAAGGTGCTGGTCAGCTGAGGGTTCCGGTCAGCGGCCCCTTATCGCTCGAGGCGAGCATGTTGGACATCGCCGCCACCAGGCCGCCCGCCAGCTAGAGCGCTACGGTCGGCCGAGACTGGACTGCAAAGCAAACTCCGTAGCGGTCGAAGGAAGCGTTTAGACTATCGGCAGGAGGCAAGATGCAACGCAGCAGAGAAGATCTCGAGGAGATGAGCCACGCCGAACTGGTGTCACGGGTGTTGGAGATGCAAGACATGCTGCGCGAGGGGCTCATGGTCCGTGACGCCCTGCACCACGTCTTGAACGACCTCTTGAAGGCCAAAGCCGAGGAGGTCGGCGACTACGCCGGGCTCGAGAGCGCGCGGCTGAGCCCCGAGGACCTGGCCGTCAAGGAGGCCTGGGCCAAGGCCCGCCACGCCGTCTCCAACCCGCCCGGGCTGGCGCGGCTCATGCTCAAGAACCGGGCAGGCTGAGGGGTTGCCCGGTCACTGCGCTCAGTTGAGCTTCTCTTCCCTGGGCTCTTCCCTGGGCTCCTCTTCCCTAGGTGGAGGCAAGGCGGCCTTCTCGCGGCGGCGCAGCCTGCCGACGAGCATCCGGGCGACCCGGCGGCCCTGCTCGAGCGCCTCCTGGTAGAACTGGCGGAGCTCTCCCCTGTCCAGGTTCTTGCCCTGACAGGCCCAGGTGTAGACGCTGTGGCCGATCACCTTGGTGCCCGCGTAGGAGACCGCCACATTGGGAACGATGCCGATGACCGGAACCAAGCCCACGAGCTCGCGCGCCACCTGGCGGAAGAAGAAGCCGCCGCCGACCACGCCGACGATCTCGCCCAAGACGTCCCTGGGCTCGCCGCTCTTGCCGGTCATGAGCGCGATCTTGTAAGCCATAACCAGCTGATTTTTGGTGAGCACCACGATGTCGGCGACGTTGAGGGGGATGTTTAGGATCGGCACCACCTTGGCGAATCCCGATGAAGCGGTGTAGAGCGCGTTGGCGCGCGAGGTCTCCTCGACGAGGTCCTGAACGGCCGGCCTGCGCAGGAGCGGGAGCTGTCGCGCCAGACTCAGTCTGAGCGGCTGCCCGGCCGCCTGCAAGAGCGCGGGCGGCAACCGCGACTTGAGGTCCTGCGGCGCCAGCGAAGAGGGCAGGACTACCCGGGCGCGCTCGAGCGGCCGCGGCACCTCGGCGCCGACGCGGTCGCTCAGTTCATCGCTGACCACCACCGCCAGAACGGGCACCCCGGCCTCCTGGAGATGCCGCAGCCTGCGCCTGTCCTCCTCGCCCGGCTCGAGCCGGGCGCTCACGAACAGGGCCAGGTCGTAGTGGCCGAGCGCCGAAGACGCCAAGGGCTCGTCCACCACCAGCCAGGGATGCACACCCGCCTTGCCCGAATCCTCACTGAGCTTTAGCGCCAGCGCGCGAGCCAGGTCCTCCTGACCGGTGAGCAGGAGCGTGAAGCGCGTTTCGGCCTCCGCCTTGGTCTTGGAGAGGTCGATCTCACGGATGATGCTAAAGATGTTGCCCGCGCCTAGAATCGTCATGATACCCGCCTAAGGAGATAAGAGAAGACGTGTGCCGTTTTCGAACCTGCACCAGAATGCTAACAGAGTCCTCCGCAAAACAACGCCCACCCCAGACACAATGCTGCCGTGACGTGGCCTTGGCTAAACAAGCCCCCTCGCAGCCAAGCATAAGCCTGCTGAGGCCGGAACCCAGGCCTTTCTCCCGACCCTGACCCTGACCCCCGACCCCTGCTCAGCCCACCACCTGGTTCTTGCCGCCGCGCTTGGCGCGATAGAGGTTGTCGTCGGCCAGGGTCAGGAGCTTCTCGTGGTTGTCGACCGAGAGGTCGTCGGCGACGCCGGCGGAGATGGTCACCACCAGCTTGGGGTGCAGCCGGTACCAGCCGTAGCCTTCGACCTCCTTGCGGATCTTCTCGCAGATCATGACGCCGTCCTTGGCCGAGGTCTCGGGAAAGAGCAGGACGAACTCCTCGCCGCCGTAGCGGGCGCTCATGTCGGTCGAGCGCAACATCTTGTTGAAGATCGCCGCGATGGTCTTCAAGACCTCGTCGCCGATCTGGTGCGAGAGCGCGTCGTTGATCTCTTTGAAGTCGTCGATGTCGAGCATCGCCACGGTGAGCTTGCGGCGGTGGCGCCGCGCCAGCCGGAAGTTGTAGTCGAGCTGCTCTTCTAAGTAGCGGCGGTTGTAGAGGCCGGTGAGCGCGTCCTCCTTGGTCTGCTTTTCCAGGATCTCGGCCTGCTGCTTGAGCTTGGCCAGGAGCTCGCTGTTTTTCTCGTTGATGGCTTCGAGTGCCTCGTTGGCCCGGCCCAGTTCGACGGTGCGCAGGCGGTGGAGCTCACCTTCGCGCTGGGCGCGCTCCAAGTCGAGTTGCAGGGTCATGCTCTTGACGCGCTTGCCGCTGCGCTCCTCTTGCAGCGCCCGCTCGAGCGCGTGGTAGCTCTTGTAGTGCGCCAGCGCCTTGTCGAAGCGGCCGAGCGCCTCGTGAGCTTGCGAAAGCAACTGGTGCGCCTCGGCGGTGTAGCGGCGGCGGTCCAGGGCCTGGGCCAGCTCCAGAGTCTTCTCGAGCTGGTGGGCGGCGGCCTCGGGGGTGTCCATGAGGAGTTCGGCCAAGCCCAGCATAGCCTCGACCTCGCCCTGGCGGTCGCCGATGGCCCGGGCCAGCTCGAGGCTGTCCTCGAACGAGCTTCGCGCCTTGCCTTTCATGGTGCCGTAGAGCTGGCCCAGGCGACGCAGCGAGGACACCTCGCCCTGGCGGTCACCGAGCTCGCGTCGGCGCTCCAAGGCCTTGAGCAGATAGGCCTGCGCCTGGGTGTAGTCGCCCAGCCTGCCGTGGAGGTGGCCGATCACCTCATAGCTCGTGGCCTCGTCGCGCTTGTGGCCGAGCGAGCGGTCGATCTCCAGGCTCTCCTCGAAAAAGCCGAGGGCGTTTTGATAGTCGCCGAGCGTGTCGTAGATCTCGCCGATGTTGGCCAGCGCGACGCCCACCATGCCCGTGTGCTTCAGCTCCTTGGCGGTGGCGAGGACCTCGAAGTAGATCTCGAGCGCCCGGCCGTAGTCGTCGACCTCGCTGTAGACCGTGCCGAGGTTGTTGAGCGCGTGGGCGACACCGACTTTGTCGCCGGCAGCGCGGTAGCGCTCGAGGGCGCGGTTGTAGAGATCGGTGGCCTGCGCGTACTCGGAAAGCTGCTTGTGGACGATGCCCAAGATGAGTAGCGCCTGAGCATAGTCGCTATCGCTGTGCAGCCCCTCGAAGATGCTCAGGCTCTCGCCCAGGAGGCGCTTGGCCTCCTCGTAGTTGCCGCGCGCCTCGTGGACGGCGCCCACGTACATGAGCGCCTGACCCTCGCCCTGCCGGTCCCCCAGGCGCCTGAAGCGCTCCAAGCTGACCTCCTGCGCGGCGAGCGCCTCGTCGTAGTTGCCGAGGCGGGTATGCACCACGCCGACCACGGCGCCCAGCCTGGCCTGACCGTAGAGGTCGCCGAGCTCCCCCAGCAGGCGCTCCGCCTCGGCCGCCGCCGCAAGCGCGTCTTCGTAGCGCGAGAGCAGGCTGTAGCAGGCGCTCTGGGTGATCAGGCCGTAGGCGAGGCCGCGCTCGTCGCCGAGTTCCTGGGCGAGCCGCTGCGCCTCCTCGGCCAGCGCCAGGGCGCGCGGCGCGTCCTGGCGGCACAGCTCCCAGGCGAGCTCGTTTTTGAGATCGAGCTTGCTCCGCTGGTTCGGCTCCTGCTCGAGCGCCCTCAGTTGCCCCTCTAGTTCTCGCACGCGCTCTGTGCTGCTCGCCCCCATCACATCGGTCCTTTCACGCCCCAATAGCGTCCTGTTTTGATCATAAGGTGCCCTTTCCAAAGCCGGCACCTCCCAGACTGCCAAGCCCTAAGGCATTATGAAGGATGACGAACGCACATTTTACGACAGCGTCACATCATACCAGATACCAGATCGGCCGCCAGGGACCAAAGGCGACCGCCGCCTCGGTCTCGAGGCGGCGGGTAGCAAGGCCAGTTGTCGGGGCGTCGGCTAGAGGCTAGGCGAGTCGTTTGCGCTCATGGTCCTGCCACAGTTTGCCGTAGCTGCGATAAACATGCGCCGCCCTCCGCCGCGCCACAAAGCGCCAGAGGAAGGTGACGGTTCCCGCGATCCAGGGCAGGTGCTCGCCGCCGAAGGTGGTGGTGGCCAAGACTTCGCTCGAGGGGTCTATGTGCATGTAGTACTGCTCGGAGGTCAGCCTGAAGTCCCTGATACCTTTTACGATGGGGTCCTCGGGCTTGATGATGTTCACCTCGTAAGCGGTGAAGTTCCCCGGGTGGGACACGAACTGCCCGCCCACCATGAACTGGTAGTTCGGGCTGTTGCGAAAGGCGTCGCCCATGCCGCCGTGCCAACCGGCGATGCCGGTGCCCGCTGCAACGGCGCCGGTCAGGTTCCTTTCCTGCGCCTCGCTCAGCGCGCCCATCGTCCAGATCATCACGATGAGATCCGCGGCAGCGAGCCTGTCGCGGTCGTCGAGCACGTCCAGCGCATTTGCCTTGTCGGCACGGAAACCCTCCTCGTCCAGGTAGACGGCTACGTGATCGGCAAGCAGGTCGGGCTCGTGCCCGGGCCAACCGCCGTGGATGATCAAGGCTCTTTTCACGGTAACCTCCTATAGCTATAGCGCCGATCGGGTTCTAATCGGGCGCCGTAAGCTCTGCTGGAGTAGCGCTCGAGTTCCAGCAAACGCCGGCTCCTCAGCCTGTCGGCATTTGATAGGAACCCGCCGATCGCGGTGCGCTCGCCCGGAGCGCAGACGCCATATCGGCGAGACGATTCCGCAGGTGTTTCCGACGTGCGGGTGCGAAAGCAACCTCGCCTTCAAGATTCACCGGCGGCTTGGAGGTACTGTCTCAGCCACTGCAACGCAGGCCGCTCCTCATCAAACCAGTCGATCAGGTACGCGTTGCGCTTCCAAGTCTCGCCGGCCTTGTAACCCCACAAGGTCACCCCGGCCACCGCCTCGTGCTCCCATAGGACGGGAAATACGCGCTGATAGAACTCGAGCTGCAACCCGTCATCATACGTGTCCAGGTCGAGTTCGGAGACGTAGATGGGTAAGCCGAGTTCCGCCAGAGCGTTCAAGTTGGTTTCGATAACGCCAGGATCGACACGCTCGAGCCCGTGCGCTTGCACGCCGATGCCGTCGATGAGCCCGCGCGCCTGCAACAGCTCGATGAGTTCCTCACCTTACGCACGAGGGGCAGAAACACTAGGATAGGAAGATGAATCGAGAACTGCTAGAGGTTTACAGTGACTATACCCGTTTCACAGGGCACTTTCTCATCAGCTCGTTCAGCTACACCACGGCGACAGGGTTGTCAGGGATGCTGGAGGGGTCGATAAGTCACGACAAGGTCACGAGGTTCTTGAGCAGTGAGAGCTTTGACGCCAAGGCGCTTTGG
>JALZLY010000307.1 GCA_030858465.1 Deinococcota bacterium | reverse complement strand
GACTTGGGCAGCATGGACCCGTCGGCGCTCTACTTCTACCTCTACGCTTCGAACGACACCAACCCCGGTCCTGCGGTGTTCGAACGCGTCAGCATCTCCCAGGAGAGCGGGGTTGAGGCCGGGACAGCGGGCGAGCCTTTGACAGTGGAGGAAGATTTCATAGACGAGCTCGACGAAGAGACCTGGGGCATCTACGACAATGACTCGGGTGCGGACGCCGTCGTCGAGGACGGGGAGCTGCGCATCGAGAATCTCGGCACCGACGGCTGGGACACCAACCAGAAGGGCATCTTCTTGAGGCAAGCCCTCAACCTCGCAAACAACGTCACCACCGTCGAGGTGGACTACCTAGAAGCCGGCTGGAGCGAGCAGAATCCGGGCTTCTGGACGAGTGACGAGATCGCCGACGACCTCTGGAACCATCCCGGCTTCAGGCTGACGGTGAGCGGTGAGGGCGTCAGCCCCACCTTCACCCCGGCCGCCGACGGCTCCTTCGAGCCCGGCTTCAGCGTGACGGCGACGCCGCCTTACACGCTTCGGTGGGTCCTCACGCACGAAGAGGGCTCGACCGTCGCTGTGGAGGTCTATGTGGACGATGAGCTTCAGGGCGAGAGCGAGATGGACTTGGGCAGCATGGACCCGTCGGCGCTCTACTTCTACCTCTACGCTTCGAACGACGCCAATCCCGGCCCGGCGGCCTTCGAGCGGGTGAGCGTCAGCCAGGCGCAGACAGCCGCGGCCGCGGCCGCGCCCGTGCAAGACCCCGAGGCCGTTGCCGCCGCGGCGGAACAGGCCCAGCGGGACGCTCAGACGCAGGTGGCGCAGACGGGCCTGAATATCGAGCCCTTGATGGTCGACGAGGACTTGAGCGTCCTCATGTTCACCAGGACCGAAGGCTTCCGCCACGGCTCCATCGAGACCGCCCACGAGGTGATGGAGCGGCTCGCCGAGGAGCGCGGCTTTGCGGTCACCATTACCGAGGACGCCACCGTCTTCACCGACGACAACCTCGCCCAGTACGACGTGATCATGTTCGGGGTCACCACGGGTTCGGTCCTGCAGCCGCAGCAGCGCGAGGCGATGATCCGCTTTATCAGGGGCGGCGGCGGTTTTGTCGGCGTCCACTCGGCCAGCGACACCCACTACGACTGGGAGTGGTACGGCGACCTGGTCGGCGCCTACTTCAACGGCCACCCGCCGGGCACCCAGAACGCCCGCCTGGTCGTCGAGGACCCCGTGCATCCTTCGGTCGCACACCTGGGCGGCGAGCTCGAGATCAACGACGAGTGGTACTTCTGGGACGCCAACCCGCGCGAAGGCGTGCACGTGCTGATGACGCTCGACCGCTCCTCGCACCCCGTCCTGGCCGGCTTTGCCGCGGGCGACCCCGAGGCTGACCACCCCGTCACCTGGTGCCATCCCTACCAGGGCGGCCGCTCCTGGTACACCGCCTTGGGCCACCCCGACTGGGTCTGGGAGGACGAGCGCTTCCAGGAGATGCTCATGGGCGGCATCCTCTGGACCGCGCGGCAGGTCGAGGGCAGCTGCGACGTCGACTTCAACCAGATCATCATAGAGCCCCTGGTCGAGGGCATGAACGAGCCCATGAACCTCGAGGTCGATAACCAGGGCCGCGTCTTTTACGTCGAGCGTCCCGGCAACGTCCGGGTCTGGGACGAGGCGCACGGCGTCAGGGACCTGCTCGAGCTCGATGTCTATACCGAAGAGGAGCACGGCCTGCTAGGCTTGGCGCTCGACCCCGACTTTGCTGACAACGGCTATGTCTACCTCTACTACTCGCCCCTGGCCCACGAGACCGACAACTTCTTATCGCGCTTTACCCTCGCTCAGGGCGAGGACGGCGACCTCGCCCTCGACCCGGCGAGCGAGGAGATCCTGCTCCAGGTCTACAGCGACCGCGAGACCTGCTGCCACCAGGCCGGCAACCTGGTCTTCGGCCCCGACGGCACGCTCTACCTGGGCACCGGCGACAACACCAACCCCTTCGAAAGCCAGGGCTATTCGCCGATCGACCGCCGCGAGGGGCGCGAGTACTTCAGCGCCATCCGCAGCTCGGGCAACCCGAACGATCTGCGCGGCAAGATCTTGCGCATCAACAAAGACGGTTCGATTCCAGAGGACAACCCTTTCGTGGACGACCCCGAGGTGCGCGACGAGATCTA
>JALZLY010000306.1 GCA_030858465.1 Deinococcota bacterium | reverse complement strand
GTTTTCGCTTCTATCTACGCCTTTGTAAAGCTTGAAGTGATGCGGGTCGAAGTCAAACTCAACCACTTCGCTTTGCGCTCGAAACTCTACCTCAAAGCCCTTCAGGCATCTTTCGACGAACTAAGACGCCTCAAGGCTATAGCAGGGCTTGCGTAAGGTAAGCGGGTCAGTAGACGTCGCCGAGGCCCCGCCCGCGCCCCTTGAGGAGCTGCATCGGGTTACCGCGCTGGGAAGCCATCAGGTACCAGGCGGTGGCGCCGACATGAAGCTGAGGGAAGTACGAGAAGCCGTAGCCGGTATCGATCGTGCTCGAGGCGGCGACGACGCCCATACCGCCCGGAATCGGCTCGCCGCCGACGGTTTGCCCCCGGCCCAGTTCGGCCTGCGCCAGGCGAAGGTTATCCAGGTAGAAAGCGGCCTGCTCCCGGTCGCCGCGCGCGCCCCGGGCGAGCAGCGCGGCGGCCATGTGCGCCGTTCCCTCGAGCTAGACGGCGTCCAGAGATGTCAAATCCCGGACGCGCGAAGGCTGCTCGAGATGACGGGGCACGAGGTTTGGCAAGCCATATAGTTGTTTGGCAGGACGTAGTGTCGGGGTCTTTCTCGAGAATCCGCCCGGGAGCATGTCGATCGACAGGGTGGCGCGGCTGAAACCGCTTTCTGCCAGGATCCCCTCCTTGCCCGACACCCCCTCGAAAACCTCGGACGGGCTATACTGCTAGCTGCTGTGTTCAAGAACCCGACCGACCTTGCCTACACGAGAAGCCCGCTCGAGGCGGCGGGTTTTTACCTCATCTACCTTTTCGTGTTTCTCGCTCTTAGCGCCTTGGTCTCCTTTCTTGTCTTCAACGTCGTAACCAATGACGCGGAACTGGCCTTCAGGGTGAGCAGGTTCGTTGGCGGTCTGGCCGCGACGGTCCTGTCGATGGCTCTTTTGCAAGCGAAGAACCTGACCAAGCGCTTCAGCCTAGTCACGATCGCCTTCCTCTCGGGTATCATCACGCTCTTTTTCGGAGGTTTTTTTGGTCTGCTCGTTCCGGCCTACCTCTCTACCCGGTAAGACAAGAACCGACCCTGAGCGAGCAGCCACAAGCCACGTCCCAGGCGCTCTTGGCTCGGTTTGCTCCTCGAGGCTTTGGAGCCGGGGAAACTTTGCTCGTTGGTCCCTTCGAAAGGTTGTCTTAGAGAAAGCCTAAAGAGCGCCTCTTGATCCAAGGACAGCCAACACGCCACCAGGCTGCTAAAATGAACTCATGAGCACCAAGCGACTCAAGAGAAGCAAAAAGGAGCGCATCATCGCCGGGGTTTGCGGCGGCCTGGCCGAGTACTACAAGATCGACGCCTCGATGATCAGGATCGCCTTTGTCCTGGCCTTCGTGTTCGCCGGCATCGGCCTCCTGCCCTATCTCGTGCTCTGGCTGATCATGCCGGAGCGTTAGCAAGGCGAAGTACGGCGGATGAGCGAACAAGCCCTCTGGGACTGCATCATCGTCGGAGCCGGACCGGCCGGTCTCTCGGCGGCCATCTATATGGGCCGCTTCCGGCGCAAGACGCTGGTCGTAGACGACGGCGACGGCCGCTGGAGCTACGGCCAGCGCAACGAGAACTATCTGGGCTTTCCCGGCGGCGTCGGCGCGCGCCGCCTGCACGCCTTGGGCCGCGCCCAAGCCGAGCGCTTCGGCGCGAGCTTCAAGGAGGGCAAGGTGACGCGCGTGTGGCCCTCGCCGGAGGGCTACGCGCTCAGCCTAGCGGAGGCGACCTGTGCGGCCGCACCGTCATCTGGGCGGCGGGCGTGCGCGATCACTGGCCCAGCTTTGCGGGGGCAAGGCGTCTCGTCGGCAAGCGGCTCTTCTGGTGCATCGCCTGCGACGGCTGGCGCACCCTGGGCAAGCGCATCCTCGTCTTCGCCGACCGGGCCGACTGCGAGGGGACCGTCTTGCAGTTTCTCAGCTACACGCGCGACATCACCGTGCTCACTCAAGCGGGCAGCGCACTCGAGGCGCTGAAGCCAGCGCTCGAGGCCGAGGGCGTCCCCGTCTTGACGGGCAGCGTGAAGCGGGTCAGGGCCGAGGCCGAGGCCCCGCTCGCGGTCGAGCTGGCGAACGGCCCGAAACTGGAAGCCGATTATCTCTTCAGCCTCCTGGGCAGCACGCCCAGGGTAGCAGCGCTGGCGGAGTTGCCGTTGGAACTCAGTCCGGCGGGGCATATCTGCATCGACGACAAGAACCACAGCAGCCTGCGTGACTTTTTCGCGGCGGGCGACGTTAGCGACAAGCACAGCCACCAGGTGGTGAGCGCCGCCCACGAGGGCGCGATGGCCGCACAGGCCGCCAACCACGTTCTATACGAACGGATTAAGCACTAATTAAACACTGACGTGACCTCTGTCTCACGAAAAGAGAGCCGCACCGTAAAGTGCGGCCCTCGCGCCAGAGTGTTATGGCGCAGCTGTCCTGACTGCCTCAGGCGTTCATGGCCCGCTCGTTGATCTTGCTCTCGGCGATGCCGTTGAGCTTTTCGTCCGCCCTCTTCTCCTCGTCCAAGGTCTTCTGGAGAAGCTGAGCCGCGTCGTCGTGGCCGAGCAGCTTGGCGTAGTTGCGGGCGCAACCGTAGCCGGCCATCTCGTAGTGCTCGATGCGCTGGGCGGCGCCGATCAGGGCGGCGTCCATGACCTCGTCGGCGGCGCCCTCCTTCATGAGGTTCTGACCCTCTTTGATGAGGCCCTTGGCAGCCTCGCAGGTCTCACCCGTCAGGGTGATATTCAGCTTGCCGCCGATCTCTTCCAAGCGGCCGATCTGCTCCTGCGTCTCCTCGAGGTGGTTCTCGAAGGCTTGCTTGAGCTGGCTGGAAGTGGCCGCCTGGGCCATCTTGGGAAGCGCCTCGGAGATCTGCGTCTCGGCGCTGTAGAGGTCCTTGAGTTCGTGCTCGAACAGGTCTTGTAGGGAGTTCAACATCGTCTACCTCCAGTGTCTGACTTCGTATCTCACCGCCAAGCCAGGTTCATTCCAGCGCGGCGGCGCGACTGCGCGATACGCTGTGAGCTTAGTCCGTGTCCCGTAACAAAACCTTGACAGGGCCGGCTCGTCAACCACAGCGGCTAGTCCAGCGTGAGCTCGGCCCTCACCACCCCAGCCCGGTCGTGGCGCGCGACCAGGCTGACGCTGCCACCCTCCGGCGCATAAACCACCCACGCGAACTTGGCGCGGTCGGCGGTCGGGTCGGCGAGCCAGATGGTCGCGGCCGAGGGCTTGTAGGCGCGGCCCTCGAGCTGCCCGCCCTCTTCCCTCAGTTTGCCCGTCTTGAGAAGAGCGCCCTCGGGCAGGGTAATCTCCGTGACCAGGCCCCGGACCACCTTGCGCTCCACCGCCTTCTTGCTGACGTAAGAGGGTAGCCAGCCGCTGTTTTGCACGACCAGCGTGACCCGGTAATTGCCCTCACCCAGGGGCTCGGCCTTACTCTCTAAAAGCTCGAGCCTGGGCGAGATCAACAGGTGCCAGACGAGCCAGTCGGGAAAGAGCGCCAGCTCGCGCTCCAGGAACTCGGGTGGCGGGTTGCGAAAGGCGTACTGCGCGTCCCAGCCGCCCAACTCGATCGCGCCGAGCTGCGGGTGCTCGAACCCATACCAGTCGATGTAACCCTTGCCCTCCAGGGCGGTGTCATTCCACTTCAGCATCTTGAGATCGTCCGCTACGGGGTGCTCGCGGTACCAGTCGATGTACTTGTGGCCGGTGATACCCGCCTGCCGCTGCGGGCTCCAGATCTCGACCGTCCAGGCGTAGAGCCCGAAGTGGTCGTAGAGCCAGTCGTCGAAGACCCCGGAGATGACCTCCTTGGGGTGATAGCGGAAGTCGTGATAGACCGAGATGTTGGGGTAGCCCGTGAGCTCCGTGCCCTTCTCGCCGATCTTCTGGTAGGTCCAGAGGTCCTCGGCGGGAAAGCTCTCGTCGCTCTGGTGGCCGTAGGGGCGCAACAATACGCCGCTGAAGGTGTGAAAGGTAATCGCGCCGGTGAGGTTGGCGTGCTTGGCGATAAAGTCGACGACGGCCCGCACCTCGGGCTCCGAGGTGGGGTAGGGCCCCGCGCCCCGCTGTTCGCCCTCGGAGCGCCAGTTGCCGGGGAAGTTGCGGTTTAGATCGAGGCCCTCCTTGACGCGCTGAGGCTCGATCATGAAGCCGTCGTAGTCCTCGAGCCTGCCCTCGGGCAAGAGGCGGTAGTAGCGCCCGCCCGTCTCCGTGGGCTCGCGGCGCACCATCAGACGGGGCTCCTCTTCCGCCGCCTTCCAAGGGCCGTGCGGGTCTAGGATACGCATCATCAGCATGCGGCCGTCACCGTCGATGTCCTCGCTCACCAGGCCGCCGACGGGCTCCTCGTCGTAAGGGTAGGGCCGCGTCGAGGAGCGGATTACCTTGGGCTTGTCGGCCAAGGCCCACTCCGCCCCGTCGGGGTTGACGCGCGGGCAGATGTAAAAGGCCCGCGTGTCGAGGCAGCGGGTGACGGCCTCGTTCGCACCGTAGCCCCTCAGCAGCTTGTCGATGAAGTAGAGGCAGGCGCTGGACGGCGAGACCTCGGTGGCGTGGATGTTGCCGTCGATCCACAGGGCGGGCTTCTCCCCCGCCGGCCCTGTCGCGGTATTGGTGACGGTCACAAGCCAAATGTCGCGGCCCTCGTGACTCTTGCCGAGGCTGCTGAGCTGAACGAGCTCGGGGTGCTCCTCGACAAAACCGTTCAGGATGGCGCTCAGGTCGTCGTAGCGGTAGTAGCGGTCGAAGCGAAGTTCGGGCATGGTTCCTCTTTTCGGCCTTTGACAGAGACGAGTCGTTGGACTCGAGGATACACCCGGCGAGCCGCGGCTAAGCCTGCTTGGGTAAACCACAGGCCACCACCTCGAACCGCGTGACATACGCGCTCCTCTAGTTTCAGCAAGGTCATGAGGTTACAACCTTCTCGAACCAGACGCTGATTGAGCCGAATGAGCAGACGCCGTCTTTGGTCGTTGTTGCTCATTGTTGTGGAGTTAATCGTTCATGCGGTCTAACGGCCAAACTCAGCTGTCCACCAAAGCGCCAGCGGAGGCGGGTCGGCTGCAGCAGGGGTTAGCTGGCGGTGCGTTGTCATCGGACCCCTTCCACTACAGCCCTAATTCAAGCGTTAGATTTTTGGGGATGAAGCCCATCCTTTTGTAAAAGGATACGGCTCCTTCATTCGCTACGTATGCTGTCACACTTACCCTTTCTGCGCCCTGTTCCCGAACCCACTCTAGGAACCTGCTCACAAGTTGTTGGCCTACTTCCTGGCTTCGATGTTCCTCTCCAACGTACATACTTTCCAGCTCAGCTATTCTCACCGGACGCAAGCTTGAACTCGGCTTCAAATAGCCAACCAGATAGCCAATCGCCTGCCCTTTCCTTTCGGCCAGCATCCCTATGCTCTTCTCGCTGTGGAGAAGTTTCGTGACGTAGTCTTCCCCTTCTTCGTGAGGCCAGTTGAGGTTCATAAAAGGGTCTCGCTGACCAGCATCTTCCTGAAAGAGGGCATGGTTCAGTGCAACAATGATCGGCACATCCGCTTCGGCCGCTCGCCTGATCGTATTACCTGCTTCAGCCACTGGCAACCTCCTTGGCATTGCTTCGCCAGCCAACAGCTAAGCTCAACGGCGCGCCCTTTTAGCATACCGGCCAAGAACAAGACATGGGAAATATTCGATGTGCGCGTGGGCGCGTCCGTTGCAGCGTGTGGTTAGGCCGCTGACTCTGGTATTGGCAGAGCTTACCAAAGGACATCAAGAACCCCTGCATCAGTGATAGCCTCATCTTTGGTCAACATCTTCACCACGTGACCCAAATCTCGTAAATGCAATCCCGTACTAACAATGAACCTGTCGTGCAATTCGGGAATCTTTAGCCCTTCAGGCGTTTGACTACGATCAAAGACTTCGAGAGTAAGAGGATAAATTTCAATACGAGGATCTTCGTACACTGCATGCAGGAATGGCTGTACGTCTGGAATAGTTGTGCGTCCTCGTTCAATGATAATGGTTGCTTCTGCCAAAGCGATGAGGGGCAGAACCATCTCGCTATCAATATGCTCCATGACTGCTTTAGCAGATTGGCTCAAACGCTTATTACTTTCCAAGAACCAAACCAAAGCGTGAGTGTCAAGAATGTACTTATTCGCCATCTAGCTGTTTGTTGGTCGGTTGCCACTCAGCAATAGTAAAGTCCTCTAGACTGGACATAGAGGCTTCAGCACCTGCGAACTCACCGAAGCGAATAAATGGCTGCGACTGTTCAGTAGGTGCGGGCGGTATAAGAC
>JALZLY010000305.1 GCA_030858465.1 Deinococcota bacterium | reverse complement strand
GCGGTGTTCGAGGCGCTGGGCGGCGCGCTCGCCGCGGCGGCCGCGCCCGGACCCGCCCAGGAGCTTCCCTCGCAGGCGGTCCTGCTGCTGCTGCTGCTCGCCGGCCTCTTCGCCTGGGCCTTCGCCGCGCTGGCTCACCGGCTCGACCCGCTGAGGCGCTAGGCGCTAGGGTGGGGCGATAGGGTGCGCTGGCTCCTCCTGCCCCTCCTGGCGATTGCCCTGCTGGCGTCCGTCGAGACCTGCCCGGAGCATCTCCTCATCCAGGGGCCCGAGCGGCGCTACGTGCCGCCCGTGCCGGTGGCGACGCCGGGAGCGCCCTGGGGCGCGGACGCTGCCGGCAGGGACATGGGCTGTTTGATGAGCCGAGGCCTCGGCCGCAGCCTGGAAATCGGCTTCGTGGCCTTGCTTCTGGGCGTGCCCTTCGGACTCCTGCTGGGCTTGCTCTTCGGCTGGCGCGGCCTGAGCCTGGGTATCGCCGGCGAGATCTTCATCCTGGCCGGCCTGCTCCTGCTCTTCGGCGCCGAGGTCTACCGCCTGGCGCTGGCCCTGGGGGTGGCGCTCTTTATCGGGCGGGCGGTGGCGACCCGGGTCCACGCCGTGCTGGTCGAGCCCTATATCGAGGGCGCTCGAGCGCTCGGCGGCGGCGGCGTCCACATCCTGCGCGCCCACGTCCTGCCTCACCTCCTGCCACTCTTGCCCGGCACCCTGGCCGTCGGCTTCGGCATGACCTTCTTGTGGATGGCGGAGCTTGCCGTCTTGGGCTTTCACGACCGCGGCGTGTTCAGCATCGACTTTGCCGGCGGCCCCGCGCCGGTGTCGGCAGTCCGGTTTTTTGCCGCCGACCCCGACCTGGGCCAGTTTATCGGCTGGGCCCGCTACGAGTGGCTCTACTACGCCGACCAGCTCTTCTTGCCCGCGCTGCTTCTCGTGGTGCTCTATCTCGCCTTCGGCGACCTGGGCCGGGCCCTGGGCAAAGAGGAACATTCGTCCTAGCGCAACGGCCGTTGCGGGGCGTCCGCGTTCACCTGCTGCGCGGCGACCAGAGCCTGTGGCGGCCCGGCTGAGCTAGGCGGGCGACGCGCGCCTCTTTGGAGTCTCGGTATAGACTGGGTTAATGATCGAGAAACTGAAGTCCCTAGAACGCGAGTTCACCGACCTGGAGGCGCAGCTCGCCGACCCCCAGGTGATCGCCGACCAGGCGCGCTACCGAACGATGATGCAGCGCTACAGCGAGCTGAGCGCCATCATCAAGATCTACCGCGACTACGCCGAGGTCTTGAGCGGCGTAGCGAACGCCGAGGAGGCGCTTCTAGACCCCGACCTCGAGGCGATGGCCCGCGAGGAGCTGCCCGCGTTGGGGGCCCAGCGCGCCGACTTCGAGAGCAGGCTCGAGCGCCTCCTCTTGCCCAAGGACCCCTTCGACAGCAAGAACGTCATCGTCGAGATCCGCGCGGCGGCGGGCGGCGGCGAGGCCTCGCTGTTTGCCGCCGAGATCTACAACATGTACGCCCGCTACGCCGAGAGGCTCGGCTACAAGGTGGAGCTTTTGGACTCCTACCCGACCGACGTGGGCGGCTTCAGCAAGCTCTCCTTCGAGATTCTGGGCGCGGGCGCCTACAGCAAGTTCAAGTACGAATCGGGCGTCCACCGGGTCCAGCGCGTTCCCGAGACCGAGACGCAGGGGCGCATTCACACCAGCACCGTCACCGTGGCCGTCCTACCCGAGGCCGAAGACGTGGACGTGGCCCTCTCGCCCGCGGACTACCGCGTCGATGTGTTTCGCTCGTCGGGTCCCGGCGGTCAGTCGGTCAACACCACCGACTCAGCGGTGAGAATCACCTTCAAGCCGGGCTCGAGCGAGGAGATCGTGGTCTCCTGTCAGGACGGCAAGTCGCAGATCAAGAACAAGGAGAAGGCTCTGACCGTCTTGCGCTCGAGGTTGTTGGAGCGCGAGATGGAAAAGGCCCAGGCCGAGGCGCGTGAGGCGCGGCTGGTGCAGATCGGCAGCGGCGAAAGAAGCGAGAAGATTCGCACCTACAACTTTCCGCAGTCGCGGGTGACCGACCACCGCATCGGCTACACCAGCCACAACCTCTCGGACATCATGCTGGGCGGGCTCAGTGAACTCACCCTGGCGCTCAGCGAAGCCGAGCAGGGCCGCCGCCTCGACGAGATGTCCGGGGAGACGGCCGGGGCGGTGGCGGGGGCTACGGGTGGCGCGGCGTGAGTTCGTCGTTGCCGCTGCGGTGCTGCTCGACCCCAAGGGGCGAGTACTGCTGGTAGGCAACGACTGGCAAGGCTTCGGCAACGTGCGCTACACCCTGCCCGGCGGCGTGGTGGAGCGCGGTGAGTCCACTATCGACGCGCTCGCCCGCGAGGTCAAAGAGGAGACGGGGCTCCAGATCACCCGGATCGAGCACCTCGCCTACGCCGTTCACGTCGAGGACGTGCGCCGCAACGACCGGGCGGTCTCCTTTGCCTTCGTGGCGGCCTACACCGGGCTCTTAAACCCGCGCGACCCGGACGGCTTCATCGTCGAGGCGCGCTTTTTTCCCGTCGAGGAGGTCGAGGCGATGATTCCCATCCCGCCCCTGCGCGAGCCGCTCGCCAACTACCTGCGCGACCGCACGCCCGGACGCTTCTACTCCTACGCGGGCTGGGACGGGCGCGGGCTCCAACAGGTCTAGCCCCTTGTCCTCTCCAGCCCCGTCACGACAGCAGGAGGCCGCGCTAAAGCGCTTGGGGCGTTACGCCTTCTTGCTCGACAACTCGGTTCGCTTACCCGTCATCAACTACCGTATCGGCTTAGACCCCATTATTGGCCTGATTCCGGGCATCGGCGACGCGGTGGGCCTCGTGCTCGCGAGCGTGCTCATCTTGGAGGCCGCCCGCCTCGGCGCCCCCAGAAAGACGCTCCTTCTCATGGTTTACAACGCCGTGCTCGACGCGGTTATAGGCGCCGTGCCCGTCATCGGCGACACCTTTGCCGCAGTCTGGAAGGCCAACGCCCGCAACATGGTCTTGCTCGAGCGCCACTTGGACCCAGCCGCGCCCAGGAGATCGGTCTCGCGGCGCGGCCTGATTCCTTTCATCGTCGCGGTGACGGCGACGCTTGCTCTGGCACTGGCGGCCCTGGCCTACGTGCTCTTTTGGCTTTCGGGCTTCTTCCGCTGAGACGCTACGCCTACCAAAGGCGTGGGAGGCCTTTATCCTCTCGGTTCGCCCGATAAAGTGGCGTAAGCGAAGAAACCTGCGCGACGTTCTTGGCGGCGCCAAGAAAGACCGCTACTTTGCGGGTTCAGAAACCCCTCACGACATCGGCCGGGCGGCGGCCCTGGCGAGCGACCCGGAGGTGATGGCAAAGTCGGGTCAGGCGCTCGCCACCTGGAACCTGGCGCTCGAGCATGACTTTGCTGACCTCGACGGCACGCAGCCGCACTGGCAGAAGTTTCTCGAGACGATGCGGGAGAAGGGAGCTTGAGCTGCGGCGGTTAGAGCCGCCCCAACCATGAGTGCTCCGGCTGCCGCCGCGCCAGCGCCGCGCGCAGCCAGGCGCGCTGCTCTCTTGACAAGCGCGGCAAGACCCGTGCGAAGTCCTCTTCGTCTTTTCTCCTTGGCGGTTTGCCGCTCGTCGCGCTCTTGAAGAGCAAGACCGCTTCCGGTGCGAGATAGATAAGAGCGTCGCGGTGCAAGAGCGCTCTCGCTAGGGGAAGGCTCACCCCCTCGTCGCGGCGGTAGAGCCAGCGGTCGCCTCGTCTGGGCGTCAGCAGGATATCCAAAAACTCCCCGCCCCACCGGGCATGGACCTGCGTGACCTCGGCCTCGAGCGCCTCGCCCCGCAGCCAAGGCGCGTACTTGCCGTCCTCGACGACCTTGTGCAAACGCCAGCCGCGCGCCAGGAGATGGCCCTGGAGGGCGGGCACGTCGTCGCGGAAAACGCCGAGGTCGAGGTCGTCATGGTAGCGCGTCGGCGCGCCCATAAAGAGATCCAAGGCCCAGCCGCTCGAGACGAACCAGGGGCAGGGCAGGCCCGCGAGTTCCCCTGCGACGGCCTCGATGGGAGCAAAGCCGGTCGTGCGAACGTGCCAGAGGGAGGCTGCACGCTCGAGTTCGCGGATGAGTGGCCCTTTGCCGTCGGTATAAGCCTGGCGGTCATCCGCAAAGCGCGCGGCGAGTTCGAACTTGAGCCTCTCGTAGCGGGTAGCGGCCTCAGGATGAGTACGCAAGAAGTCGCGAAAGAGCAGGTAGCGTGGCCAGTGCTCGGTGTCGAAAGCAACCACGTGCAGATGGACGTCAGGCGCCTCCTTCCGAAAGTAGTGCCTGCCGGGAATGCCGTATTCGCCCAGGTCATCGTAGCCGAGCCGGGTGAGCGCTTGGACCCTGTCGCCCGGCATAGGCAAGGGATGGACGCGCGCGGCGATGTCGATGCAGGGTTTGGCGGCCATGCCGGAAATGCTGGTGCTGCCGATATGGGCGATGCCTTCGAGCACCCCACCTTCGGTGCAGTCGCCGAGCGCGCCCACGATTCGCCCCTTCTCTAGCTCATAGCTTTCGGCCCAGCCTGGGTCGTGGTCGCGCAGTTCGGTGGGTTCCGGCATGAACGGTTTCCTGGCGGAGCATTCAGGCGATGTACTGGCTCACGAAGTCCAGATAGCCGCGCCGCCCGCCCTGCTTGCTCCAGCGCTTGAGCGACAAGCGTATCCGCTTCAGGCAGGCGACGATCTCCCCCTGCGTCACCGGCTCGGGCAGCTCCAGTCCGTCCGCCTGTTCGTCCGCCTGCTCGTCTCCTACCAGCGCCTGGCGTCCCAGCCGCCACTCGCACATCCCTCTTACCCTGTTGTAGACCTTCTGCTCGAGCTCCGCGAGGCGCAGCACCGGGGCATCGCGCCCGCGCTCCTCGGCCCCGTAGGCGCGGATCAGCCCGTCGAGGGCCGCGCCGACGCCCCAGTCGCTCAGCTCGCCGTTCTCGCGGTAGACGCTGACGATGGCGAACTCGATGTTTTGCAACACGTCTTGGTACTGCTCTTCGAAAGGAACGGTCATACCCTACCTCCACCACTCGAGCGCGCTGTCCTCGAAGGCCAGCGGCGCGGCCCTTTCGCCCTCGGCGTAGGTCGTCAGGGCGCTGTAGCGCTCGCCTTGAGGTTTGCGGTAGACCTCGAGGCGGTTTTCGTTCAAGTCGAGAATCCACACCTCGGGGATTCCTGCCGTGGCGTAGACGGGCAATTTCTTGTTGCGGTCGTAGGCAAGGCTGCTGTCGGCAACCTCGATAAGCAGCAGGATGTCCTCCGCTCTCGGCAAGCGCTCTTGATAACGCTCTCTAGGAAGACGCAGCAGAACAATGTCAGGCTCGGGCTCGGAATGCGCCGAAAGGTGGATGGGACTTTGCGACACGACCATGACCTGGCCGCTCAAGCTGAGCACGAATCGCTCGACCAGTTGGGCGACGGCGAAGCTATGCTTGGGTCCAATCGGCGTCATGGCATAAATCTCTCCGTCCAAGAGCTCCACTCGAGCGTCCTCGGGCAAGATGCCCGCGCGGCCCATGCACTCGTAGTCTTTCACGGTGAAGCGGTAGAGAGCGGGCTGAATCATGCGCCCAGTATAGAAAAAGTGCGGCGTTCTGGCAAGAACGCCGCACCTGAAGGGTCTGGGCCTTTACATGTTCGCAATCAGCGCCTCGCCGAACTCGCTGGTCTTTAACAGGGTCGCGCCCTCCATCAGCCGGTGAAAGTCGTAGGTCACGGTCTTTTGGCCGATGGTCTTCTTCATGCTGGCGGTGATCAGGTCGGCGGCATCAAACCAGCCCAGGTGCCTGAGCATCATCTCGCCCGAGAGGATGACCGAGGAGGGGTTGACCTTGTCCTGGTTCGTGTACTTGGGGGCGGTGCCGTGGGTGGCCTCGAAGACGGCGTGGCCCGTTTGGTAGTTGATGTTGGCGCCCGGCGCGATGCCGATGCCGCCGACTTGCGCGGCGAGCGCGTCCGAGAGGTAGTCGCCGTTTAAGTTCAAGGTGGCGATGACGCTGTACTCGGCGGGGCGGGTGAGGATCTGCTGGAGCATGGCGTCGGCGATCACGTCGTTGACGATGATATCTCTGCCGCTGTCGGGATTCTTGAAGGTCAGCCAGGGCCCGCCGTCCAGTTCGCTGGCGCCGTACTCGCGCTTAGCTAGCGCGTAGCCCCAGTCGCGAAAGGCGCCCTCGGTGAACTTCATGATGTTGCCCTTGTGCACCAGCGTCACCGAGGGCTTGTCGGCCACGACGGCGTAGTCGAGAGCGGCGCGCACCAGGCGCTCGGTGCCCTCGACCGAGACCGGCTTGACGCCCAAGGAACTCGTCTCGGGAAAGCGGATCTTGGTGACGCCCATCTCGCCCTGCAAGAACTCGAGCAGCTTCCTCGCCTCGGGCGTGCCGCTTAAGTACTCGATGCCCGCATAGATGTCCTCGGTGTTCTCCCTGAAGATCACCATGTCCACGTCCTCGGGCTTTTTCACCGGGCTGGGCACGCCATCGAAGTACTGCACCGGCCGGACGCAGGCGTAGAGGTCGAGGCGCTGGCGCAGGGCCACGTTGATGCTTCTTATGCCGCCGCCGACGGGGGTGGTCAAGGGGCCCTTGATGCCGATCAGGTACTCGCTCAAGGCCTCGACGGTCTCGTCGGGCAGCCACACGACTTCGCCGTAGACCTCGTTGGCCTTGTCGCCCGCGTAGACTTCCGTCCAGGCGATGCTCTTCTTGCCGCCGTAGGCCTTGGCGACCGCGGCGTCTAAGACGCGCTTTGACGCCGCCCAGATGTCCGGGCCGGTGCCGTCGCCCTCGATAAAGGCGACGATGGGACGGTCGCCGACTTGCAGTTCGCCGTCCTGAACGGTTATCTTATCCCCTTCGGGAACGCGGATGTGCTTGTACGCCATGGTTCACCTCGAGCTTGAGAATAGAAGGCCAGGCTTGCCGATTGCCTTGCGGGCTCGAGTCTACCATCCGCGTGTTCCCCGCGAGGCTCTGTTAGAGTGGGGCCATGACCTTTCGGCGGGACCTTTCCATCCCAGAGGCCATCGTGCTCGTCCAGGAGCAGGCCAAACCCCTGGGCAGCGAAGAGGTTGGGCTGCTGGAGGCCTACGGCCGGACCCTGGCCGAAGACCTCGTCAGCCTGGTCGATCACCCGAGTGCCGACAACTCGGCCCTGGACGGCTACGCCTGCCGTGAGGTCGATACCCTCTCCGCCTCGGATGAGACTCCGGTGCGGCTCAGGGTCGTCGGCGAGGTGCAGGCGGGGCGCGTCTACGCTGGCGAGGTCGGGCCGGGCGCGGCGGTGAGCATCACCACCGGCGCGCCCACCCCCAAAGGGGCCGACGCCATCGTCATGGTGGAGAAGACCGAGCGCCGAGGGGACGAGGTGCTCGTCTTCCACCCGGCCAGCCCCAGCGACGTGCGCCCGCGTGCCCAGGACCTGCGGACGGGCGCACGGTATCTGCGCGCCGGGCAAAAGCTCAGCCCGGCGGCGGTGGGGGTGGCCGCCTCGATGGGCTACGCCCGCCTCGAGGTCATCAGGCAACCGAGGGTGGCGATCCTCTCGACCGGCGACGAGGTGAAGGAGCCCGGCACGCCCATAGCGCCCGGGCAGCTCTACAACTCTAACGCCTACTCAGTCGCCGGGCTCGTCTTGGCAGCCGGCGGCGTTCCCCTGGTCCTGCCCAAGGCGAACGACGACAAAGGCGCCCTCCGCGACGCCCTCGAGGGGCTCGGCGACGTCGACCTGCTGGTGACTTCGGGCGGGGTGTCGATGGGCAAGTACGACTTCATCCGCGATCTGCTTATCGAGGAGGGGACGGTCCACTTCTGGAAGGTGGCGGTGCGCCCCGGCGGTCCTGCCATGTTCGGCGAGTGGCGCGGCCTGCCGGTCTTCGGTCTGCCTGGCAACCCGGTCTCGAGCATGGTCATCTTTTTGCTTGTCGCCCAGGCCTGGCTGCACCGGGCGCTAGGCTCAACGGAAGCCCTGCCCTTTGAGCGGCGCGTCACGGCCACCGCCGAGGATACTTTCAAGGGCGCGGGTTACAAGACGGCCTTTCGCCGCGCTCGGCTCCTCTTCGACCCCGAGCGGGGGTACCGGGCGCACTCTACCGGCGAACAGGGTTCGGGCCTGTTGACCTCGATGCTCTACGCGGACGCTCTTGCCATCGTCCCGCCGCACCAAGACGTCGAGGTGGGGGAGAGGCTCGAGGTGATTTCCCTCTAGGGAGGCTTCCTGCTCGAGCGTCAGCTAGGCTGGCTGGTTTTGAGTGGACGGTAACTTACCGGATGGCTCAGCTAGACGTTCCCGCTGAGCCATCCGGTGTCTTGTTTCGCGGCAGCACCAGGCCGCGTGAGTCCGCCTTCAGAACGAGCATCGCTTTGACCCCGAGGGTATTCGGGACCGCCTCCTGGCAAGGCGGGCAGAGGGATAAGCGGGTTGCTCAGGCTGGCCGCCGATGAGAACTTCAACAACGACATGGTGCGCGGCCTCTTGCGGCCCAACCCCAACCTGGACTAGGTTAGGGGCTCTAGCCCCTGCGCCTAGCGGCGCTGACCTATCGTGCGCGTACAAGACTCAGGGCTCTTTGCGGCAGGCGATCAAGCTCAGCCGCGCGTTCGGAGCGCAGCGGAGAATGAGTCTGCTAGAGCGACTTGTTATGCCGCTGACTCAACTGGTAAATCCCAGCCAGGGAAAACGAGTACGGCGGGGTGACATTTTAGCGCGTGAGCAAAAACCTTGGCACGCTCAACACCGAGATTGACCCGGCCATTCTCAATGGCAGAAATCGTCGCTTGAGGAATGCCCGTGAGCTCTGCAAGCTGGCTCTGACTTAACTCCTGAAGCTCCCGCATAATACGAAGCGATTCGCCGACGGAAACTTCAATTCTTTTCTTAGCAGGTGCGAATTCGTCCATATCACCTTCTCCTGTAATCATGCGGGGTCACGTCTACAACCTGGATCAGCAAAGCGTCGCCCTCCACTCTATAGATCACCCGCCATTGCTGCCCAAGCCGAGAGGAACGGTGCCCATTCCACTGTCCCGAAAGCGCCTCATCACGGAACCCCTTGATAAGCCGCAAGCCTGGAGGGCCTGAGAGTCTGGCAACATCTTTCCATTTCTCGTAGCGTTTCAGAATCTCAACGGGCACGGACTTCGAGAGCATTTTATCGACCCGTCGCTGCTCTTCTATCCGCCACATGTTACATTATGTATATGACATATTTAGTATGTCAAGCCCCACAGGCCCAATCGTTTTACAGCTTGACGGCTGAGCTTAGCGGCACGCCCCAAGAAAATACCCTCGATGTCACTACCATGGTCACTACCATGACCCGTTACGCCTATGAGCGGGTGCAGAGGGGTGAGCCGATGCCGGGTGTTTTTGAGGTGGCGCGCACGGTGCCGGTCGGTCTGGCGATTGAGGACATCCTCCTGCTGGCCGAAGGTAGTCTTGAACAAGAAATGGAGGATGAGCAGGGGCCATTTCTGCTGTATTCTAAAATGGATACTCTCCACGGCTAAAACCCCCCTTCGGAACACCTTACTCGTGCTACACTGATTCTGTGAAGCACAAGGGAGGAGCACGACATGGCTAATTTGACAATCACCATAGAGGACGACCTCCTCAAACGCGCTCGGATACGGGCGGTCGAGCAGAATACCTCGGTGAACGCCGTGTTGCGCGACTACCTGGAGCAGTATGCAGGCCTCAAAGCGCGGCGTGAAGCGGCGTCACAGGCTATTCTGGCACTCTCGAAGACAGCACAATCTGAGCACTCAGGCGAACGTTGGACGCGTGACGAGTTGCACGAGCGGTGAGGGTGTTTTTCGATACGAACATACTTGTCTACCTCTTCGACCGCCATGCACACGAGAAGTGGCGCAGAGCCCAGGACCTTTTTCTGACGCACAGCGTAGACGGTAGCCTGTTGCTGAGTACGCAGGTCTTGCAAGAGTTCTACGTCACTGTTACCCGCAAGCTCTCAGCACCTCTGGGCGGCCCTGAGGCGCTCGAGGCGGTACGCCTTTTTGCGAGTTTCCCCATGACACAGGTGGACGCCGAGCTGATCGTCCGGGGAGCGGAGCGCAGCCAGCGCGAGATGTTCTCCTTCTGGGATGGTCTCATTCTCGAGGCGGCGCTAGCCGGGGGTGCAACGCGGCTCCTCAGCGAGGATATGCAGCACGGGCGAGAGGTCTCGGGCATGGTCATCGAGAACCCTTTTCTAAGGGCGGCGTGAGCACCTGCTTGGCAAAACCCGTCGACCCTTGGCACTAGCACGGTACCAGCCTGAGTCTTGCCTCGATGGTCTTGATAGAATTGTCCAAGCCAGGCCCGTCAGCGAGCAGGACACCGCATCTCGGCGGGTCGGCAAGCGCAAGGCGACACTTAACCCTCTCGTTTAGAGGCTCGAGCG
>JALZLY010000304.1 GCA_030858465.1 Deinococcota bacterium | reverse complement strand
ATTTACATCCCTTGATGAACGGATAGCCGTTTACTTGCCGCCTCGAGTCAGCCCTCAAAAACTGGGCGTGTTCAGGTTGTACATCTGGCGCGCGCGTCTACTGCCGTCTCTCGAGCGAGTAGACTATCCTTGGCTAAACAACGGAGAAAGGCGGTGGAAGCTGCCCGCAGCCGCTGGTGCAAGCAAATCTGAATGTGGTGGTCTACTATGGCAACAGCGTAAGCGGCAGTTTGGCGGTTACGGCCGCGAAGTGGCGGCGATCTGTGGTGGCGATGCGCCCGAGACCCAGCTCCTCGGCGATCGCAATCACGGCTCCGTCGACAAAGCCCAGCTCGAGGTCGGCGTACTGCCGGTTTAGCTCCAGCACGCGGCCGTACCCCGCGCCAGAGAGTTCGGCGACGAGGTAGTCGTTCTCCGCCAGCCCCCGGTAAAACGTCCACTGGGCGTTCTGACCGACGCGTTGACCGAGAAAATAATCCACCTCGGCAATCACCGGCGCGGGGACGATCAGCCCGTCCTGCTCGCGCTCGAACAGCGCCAAGGCCTTCTTGTGCCAGCCGTCGCGGCGGTCGTAGTAGGCATAAAGCAAGCCGGTGTCGAGCAAAACGGCCATCAGCGCCTGTGCTGCTGATCCTCCGCCAGGCTGTCTTCACCGAAGCCAAGCTCGCCCAGAAGCTCCTCGGCACGTTCCGCCGTATCGGTATGGCCGCTGTCGAAGGCGCCCGCACCGGGAGGCAAACGCCTCGGCCTGTTCGCCAGCTGGTTGCGCAGGGCGTCGCGAATGACTTCGGCCATAGGCTTCTTGCGGTGCAGGGCCTCGAGCTTCAGGAGAATTTCCAGCTCTGGATCGAGATAGATGGTAGTGCGTTTCATATGTTTATGTTAGCATAGCCAAACCCGCTTAACCTTACGGTCTTGGTCAGCCCCGCGTGCCGTGTGGGCGCGACCGGCTGCCTTCTCAATGTCAACCGCTTCCTGTCCTAAAGCGTGAAGGGCCGAAACGCTGGGCTCGAGGTGCTACAATCACCGCATAGAGCGAGCAGGCGGCAACCCGCAGACGCCGCCTCGAGCCGAAGGAGCCGCCCATGTCCCGCCGTTCAGACAAGACGATGGCCGCTTCGCCGCCGTGGCAGGCGGACGTTGACCTCGGGCAGCAAGAGTTACCCGGGGCCGGCAACCTGCCGCTAACGCTCACCGGCCTTATCGGTCGCGAGCAGGAGCTGGCGGAGGCCGCCAGGCTGCTGGAGGGGACCCGCCTGCTGACGCTGACGGGCGTCGGCGGGGTCGGCAAGACACGGCTCGCGCTCGAGCTCGCCCACAAGCTTAAAAGACGCTTCGAAGGTGGCGTGTGGCTGGTGGAGCTTGCGCCCGCAAGCGAGGCGGCGCAAGTCGCGCCGGCGCTGGCACGAGTCTTCGGGCTGCACGAGGAGCCGGGGCGGAGCCTGGCCGGCGTGCTCGCCGACTACCTCCGGGCCAAACAGGTGCTGCTCCTTTTCGACAACTGCGAGCACCTGGTCGCGGCCTGCGCCGGGCTGGCCGAGTCGCTGCTCTGCGCCTGCCCCGGGCTCAAGGTTGTGGCGACCAGCCGCGAGGCGTTGGGGGTCGGCGGCGAAACGGTCTGGCCCGTCCCCCCGCTCTCGCTGCCGGACGAGCACGCCTCCCCTGAAGCTCTGGCGCGGGCCCCCGCGGTGCAGCTCTTCGTCGCGCGCGCCAGAGGGGTGCAGCCGAGCTTTGCGCTGATACCTCGCCACGCAGCCCTCGTGGCGCAGCTATGCCGGCAGCTGGACGGCCTCCCCTTGGCCCTCGAGCTGGCCGCGGCGAAGCTCAAGGTCCTGACGTTGGAAGGGCTCGGCGCGCGCTTAGGCGACCGCTTCGGCCTCCTCGCCGGCGGCAGCCGGACCGCCCTGCCGCGCCAGAGGACGCTGAGCGCCGCCATCACCTGGAGTTACGAGCTGCTCTCCGACGCGGAGCGCGCCCTGTTAAGGCGGCTGTCGGTCTTCGTCGGCGGCTGGACGCTCGGGGCGGCCGAGGCGATCTGCGTGGGCGGCGAGGTGCAACAAGAGGTGCTCGAGCGACTCACCCAGCTGGTGGACAAGTCCCTGGTAGTCGTCGAGATGCCCGCTGCTGAAGCCCCCGAAGGGGTGCGCTTTAGGCTGCTCGAGACGATCCGGCAGTACGCGGCCCAAAGGTTGCAGGCGCTCCCCGACGACGACGCGCGGACGCGCGCGCGCCACGGCGCGTATTATCTTTCCTTCCTCGCGCAGCGCCAGGAGCGGCTCAAAGGGCGCGACCAGCTGGCGGCTCTGGGCGAGGTCGCCAGAGAGCTCGACAACGTGCGCAAGGCGTGGCGCTGGGCGCTCGAGGAGGACGAGGTAGCGGCGCTCCTCGGCGCGGCGGACGCCCTCTGGCTCTTTTACGCGACGGGGCGCGGGCTCTTTTGGGAGGCGGAGGCGGTCTTCGGCAGCGTCGCCTTAGCGCTGGAGG
>JALZLY010000303.1 GCA_030858465.1 Deinococcota bacterium | reverse complement strand
ATAGCCCTAGGCGTCGCGCTCGGCACGACCTTGCCACCCCTCATCCTGGACGGCGCCACGGGCGCCTGGTACGACCTGTCGCCCGGCGAGGTTTTTACCGACTTCGGCGAAGAGGGTGATTAGGCACTCTTGTGATTAGGCACTGCTATACGGCCCAAGCGTCGAGAGGCGCTGCGCCGCTGAAAGGTATGAAAACCCTGCTGCTGTTTCTGACGCTGAGCGCGCTACCCTTCGCCGGGGCGCAGAGCTTCTATGTGGGCGGCGGCGGCATGTTGCTGGCCGGCGTCGCCCTCAGCGATCCGCGCCTCGAGACCTTGCTCCTGCCGAGCGTCCAGCTAGGCGGCAGCGTCACACCCGACTTCGGCCTGCGCCTGACCGTCGAGACCAACCTGACCTTCGAAACCGGCCTGACGACGACGCTCATAGGCGCCGACGCGCTCTACCTCTTCAGCCCCGTAGGCCCCGCCACCACCGTCTACGTGGGGGGCGGCCCCGACCTCGTCATCACGCCCTTCTTTGGGAGTTCTTTGGTGCTCCCCAGCCTGCACGGCACCCTGGGCCTCGAGTACCGCCTCGAGGTCTTCGGCCTCTTCGCCGAAGTGCAGCCTCAGATCGTTCCTCTCTTCATCGGCGTCTTTTTGACCAAGGTGCGCGCGGGCGTCAACCTTCACTTTTGAACTTCTTGCAGTCAGCCGGAGACGGGGCCGTGGTCGTCCGGCTGCTCAGACCACACGGCACAAATCAGACCACACGGCACAAAAGGGTAGAGGTCGTTATGGTTTCGGATGTCGTCTTACGTTTCAAGGTGCTCATGCTCCTCGTCGCCGCAGCGCTCCTGATGCTGACGGTCGGCGCGGGCTGTATGCGCTCTGAGAGAATATGTATTGGTCAATGGGGAAATCCCGTCCCGTGCCCCGACCCTCCCAACCTCCCTCATGTGAGCATCGCCGCTCCTCTTGCTGATAGCATCGTCACGGGCGAGACCATCACCGTTTGGGGCTCGGTCTCGAGCAATCGCATCTCCAAAGCGCCCATCGTGGAGCTTGTCTACCAGCTCGACGGCGGCAGCGAGGTCGCCGTCAGCCCGCAGGGCAATGGCTTTAGCTTCACCTTGTCTGGTTTGCCTGAAGGCGTTCATGACATCAGCGTATCCGCCAAAGACAGCGCTGGGCAGAGCGCGTCAAGTTTCATCAGCATCAATTACGCGCCTGGGCGAAGCGGAAGGTTTTTCCTCCTCTCCTTCAAAGATATGACGGGTGGGACACGTCCGCCTTGTATGGACCCCAACGTCATCACCACCGCGTTTGTGCACGTCTACTTTTGGCGGGCGGGCGGCTTTAGTGCCCCCATCGCTCTGGTCGTCGAGGGTCTCCCTCCGGGCGTGAGCGGCGTGTTTCCCGCAGACCTTTTGCAACGTAGCCACGAACTGCGTTGGCTCTACCTCACCCTGGAAATCGCCGACCCGTCCGAGGTCTCGCCGGGTACAGGCTCCTTTCGTATTCGTGGGGTCAGCGGCGACCTGGAAGAAACCATCACGGTCCCTCTCATCATCGAGGAATCGTGCTGATGATCGGCCGTTGGACTGGTTTCAAGCGACGTTTCCGGGAAGTCAAGCCCTGGCCTCAACCGGGACTCGAGCAGGCCCGGCTCATTCCCCTGCCAGGAAAGCGAGCAAGGGAGGATACAAGAAGCCCATGCGAAAAGCCTTGCTGACTTTGCTCACCCTGACCTTTTTCCTCCCGTCTTGCGCCACGCTCCACGAGCCGCCTCGAGGCCGGGCTCTCAGCAGCCACGCCGGGGCCGACTTCACCGGCGCCGCTCTCTGGTCGCCCGGTGAGGACATCTTCTACCGGAGCTTTTCCAGCACGACGCACCGCCCGACGCTCTTCCGGGTCAACGCCCAAACGGGGATCAGTGAGAGCCTGCTGGAGGCGGGGGACGTCTTCTCCCTCCAGATGAGCGAAGACGGTGACGCGCTCTTTTACCTCGAGAGCTGTGGAGGGGGCGAGCCCGGTTCTGGGCGTGGCGAAGAAGCCTCGAGCGCCGTCGTTCGCCACTCGCTGAGCGGCGGCGCGCGCGAGCGGCTGCTGGACTGCGGCGTCACCACCTCGTTCTTGTCACCCGCCGGCTTCGTCCTCGTAGGCGGCGGCCGCCTCGCCTACGCTCGAGGCGCCGAGGACGCGCAAGCCAGCTACCTCTACGACTTAGCGACCGGCGAGGAACGCCCCTTGGGCGCGGGCGCGCCGGTCGCGCCGTCGCCCGACGGTAGCGCCGTCTTGCTGAACGGGATTCGGCTCGAGCCGTACGAGTCGCCCGATAAGGCGCTTTGGTCCATCGTTCCCGTAGACGGCGGCGACCCCGAGCTTCTGTCTTTGGGCCTAAGCGCGAACGACTCCCTGTTCAGGATTCGCTGGGACGCGGCAGGCATCCGCATCCTCTTTACGAGGTTCGACCAGGAAGGCCTGAGGGAAGACGAATTGTTCCTCCGTAACGTCACCACCGGTCAGGAACAGAAAGTCGCCAATGCCGAGGGCGTGGGCGGCCCCTTCATGCCTCCGTGGTCGCCGGACGGTAACAAGATCGCCTTTTGGACCTTTGTGTGCCTTAAAGAGGGCGGTGGTTCCTTTCTCGGCCCGCCAAGCTGCGAGGTACTCCGCTCCAGTCTGAACGTCCTCGAGCTGGCGACGGGAGTCAGGCACGTGGTGGACTCGAGCACCCAGGGCGGCGGCGGCAACGTCGCCTTTTCGAGCGACGGCGGCAAGATCGCCTATGGTTTCGGGTCGAGCCTCTACACCAGCGACCTTCCGTAATCAGGCGCCACGGCGTCGGATCAGTGTGATGCTTGCGAGGTCGGCTGAGCCCTAAGGCAACCGGCGCAACCGCTCGAGCCCGCAAGGCTCAGGGTCTCGGCAGAGGCAAAGATAATAAAGGTAAAGGAGGAGCGATGATGTCCCCACTAGGCGAATCGGTTTTGGAACAGCTGAGGAGCGTGACCCAAAATGCTCGCCGGTGAGACCCGCCCGGTCGGAGCCGGGGAGCGCGTGCTTACGCTCGACGTCTTGCGCGGCGTCGCGCTGTTGGGCATCCTGCTCGTCAACATGGCGCTTTTCAGTGGCCCCGCGCTCTGGGACGTGCCGGGCGCCGAGCGCTTTCCGGGGCTGGCGAACCGCGCCGCCGGGCTCTTCGTGGCCTTTTTTGCCTCAGCCAAGTTCATCACCATGTTCTCGCTGCTTTTTGGCATCGGCATCGCCCTCCAACTCGGGCGTTTCGGCGGCGAGAAGCGGCGCATCTTCGTGCGCCGCATGGTCGTGCTGCTGGGCTTCGGTATCCTTCACGGCGTCTTCTTGTGGATGGGCGATATTCTAGCGCCTTACGCCGTCACCGGCCTCTTTCTCTTGCTCTTTTACCGCTTGCCTGAACGCGCGCTGCTCGTCACGGCCTTGACGCTGTGGGGCGGTCTCGTCGTCTTTTTGACCTTTTCCCTAGGCGTGGCGGTTCTGGTTCCTGGGCCAGCCGCCGAAGCGCAGCGGCACGTCCAGGAGCATGCGCTCATCTACGGAACTTACGCGCAGAGGTCGCTCGAGGCCTACAGCACGGGCAGCTTTATGGAGATCACGCGCCAGCGGGCAAGCGAGTACCTCCACAGCCTCCAGGCCAACATCCTCGCGCTGCCGCTCTTTCTCGCCATGATGCTTCTGGGGCTTTACCTCGTTAAACAGGGCATGATTACCGACCTCGGCGCGCGGCTACCGCTCGTCCGCCGGGTGATGGCCTTTAGCCTCCCCGTGGGCCTTGTCGGCAACGGCCTCATCGTCTACGCTCGGCTGGCGATGCTGACGGCGGAACCGGAGCGCTACGCCGCGCTCGAGCTTGCCAGCACGCTCGGCCACGTCGTGGGCGGACCGGCTTTTTGCCTCCTCTACGCGGGCGCTATCACCCTGCTCTGCCAGCGCGCGCCGCGGCTGCTGACGCCACTAGCCGCAGTCGGGCGCATGGCCATTACCAACTACCTCATGCAGAGCTTGCTGGCCGGCTTTATCTTCTACGCCTACGGGCTAGGTTTCTACGGCCGCGTGAGCCCTGCCGCAGCGCTATTCATCACCCTGCTCATCTTCGGCTGCCAGCTCCTCTACAGCCCGCTGTGGCTAAAGCGCTTCCGCTATGGGCCGGTAGAATGGCTGTGGCGCACCCTGAGCTACGGCCGACGCCAGCCCATGCGCCGCGACCGGCCGCTCCCGGCGCCAGGAGAGCAAGCGGAAAAACAAACGGTGTAGCTCTGAGCCTAGGCCTCGCGGACGTAGGCGGGGTCCTTGACAGGAACCCCGGACCGCTCAATACTGGGGCTTATCTCAGTTAGTTGATGAAAACTATCAACTAACTGGCCCGTTGTAGGCCTGTCGCGAATAGGGCGGCGCCTACGACGGTTTGGAGGTTCCATGAGCTGCTGCACCCGAAAGTACTCCGCGTCCACCACCGCGCTCGCCGCCTTGGACAGGGCAGTTGACCGCCGCACCGTCGTCAAGGGCCTCGCCGCCCTCGTCGCCGGGCTGAGCCTGGGCGTGAGCCGCTTCGGCTTCGCGCAGGGGCGCAGGGTCCAGTTGGCCTTCTGCTCGCAGCTTCTCTGCGTGGTTCCCTACGAGGTGACGCTCCGGCGCGGCTACTTCGCCGAGGAGGGGCTCGAGGTCGAGCTCGTCTACACCCGCGGCGGCAGCGCGGCCATGCAGGCCCTGGTCGGCGGCGCGGTGGACTACGCCGCCACCTCGCTCGACGTGGCCCTGCAGGCCTTTGCGCGGGGCGCCGAGATCGAGCGCTTCGCCTCGACCGGCCGCCTGCCGCTCTTCGCGCTCGCCACCGCGCCCGCCCGCGCCGAGGCCATCACCGGGATAAGCGACCTCGCGGGCCGCACGGTAGGCATCTCGGCCCTGGGCAACGCCGACCACGCCTTGCTGCTCTACCTGCTCGAGCAGGCCGGCGTGGACGCGAGCAGCGTCGAGTTCGCCATCTTGGGCCCCAACCTCTACGACGCCCTGCGCCTCGGCCAGGTGGAGGCGGGCATGGTGCAGGAGCCGGCGCTGTCGCTGCTCCAGGAAGAGGGCAGCCGGGTGCTCGTCAACACCATGGACTTAGAAGACGCCGAGCGCTTCCTGGGCGGCCCTTACGAGTTCATGGGCGTGGCGGTGCGCGCGGGCGAGAGCGAGGCGCGCTTTTCGGAGATGCAGGCGATCGCCCGGGCCCTGACCAGGGGCCTCGAGTTCGTCCACACCGCCCCTGCCGAGCTCATCGTGGACACCCTGCCCGACGAGCTCATCGTCGGCGGCGACCGCGCGGCGCTCGAGGCCATCATCGAGCGCTACCGCCTCTCGCTCTACCCCACCACGGTGACCATCGACTTAGAAGCTGCCGAGCGCGTCGAGCGCTCGCTGGCCATCGCCGGCCTGCTCGAGACCGACCCCGACTTAGAGGCGCTCTTCAACTTCGCGGTGGCGGACTTCTAGTGCTCGAGGTTCACGACCTGACCATGAGCTATGGCGCCGAGCCGGTCCTGGAGGGCGTCAGCCTCGAGCTTCGGGCCGGGCAGTTCGTCAGCCTGGTCGGTCCCTCGGGCTCGGGCAAGAGCAGCCTCTTGCGGGTGGTGACCGGCCTGCAAAAGGCCAGCGCCGGCCGCGTCGCCCTCGAGGTGCCGCAGCGCGACATCGGCTTTCTCTTTCAGGACGACGCCCTGCTGCCCTGGCGCAGCGCCCAGCAGAACGTCGCCCTGGGCCTGAAGATCCGCGGCATGAAGCGGCGGCAGGCCCTGGCGGAGGCCGAGACCTGGCTCGTCCGGCTGGGCCTGTCGGGCCTGGCGCAGCGCTTTCCCGCCCAGCTCTCGGGCGGCCAGCGCAAGCGCGTCGCCCTGGCGCAGGTTCTGGCGCTCAGGCCCAAGCTCGTCTTGATGGATGAGCCCTTCGCCTCCCTGGACGCCATCGTCCGGCACCGCATCACCCAGGAGCTGCTGGACTGGGTCGAGCGCGAAAAGCTCACCGTGCTCCTGGTCACCCACGACCTAGAGGAGGCCCTCACCCTCTCCGACGCCGTCTACCTGCTCTCGCAGGGCCCCAGGGCCAGAGTCCGCGAACGCTACCCCGTGCCCATTCCGCGACCCCGCGACCTCTTGAAGGCACGCACCCATCCCGCCTTCGCGCCGCTCCTGGAGCGGCTGTGGCGTGACCTGTCGGACGAAGTGGGCCTGGCCGAGGTCGCCGCGTGAGGCGCCTCGTCGCGGTCCTCGTCCTGCTCGGCCTCTGGGAAGGGCTCTCCCGGCTGGGGCTGGTCGATCCCTTTTTCGTGCCGCCGCCCAGCCGGGTGGGCGAGGTGCTCGTCACCCTCTTCGCCAGCGGCACCATCTGGCCCCACCTCGAGGCCACCTTCGCGGCGGCGCTCATCGGCCTGGCAACGGGCCTCCTCGCCGGCGCCGTCCTCGGCTTCGTCGCCGCCCTGGTGCCGCTCGTCGAGGAGCTGCTCGAGCCGGTCATGATCCTTTTGAACGCCATTCCCAGGGTCATCCTGGCGCCGCTCTTCGTGGTCTGGCTGGGCATCGGCGTCGCTTCGAAGGCGGCGGTGGCCTTTGTCCTCGTCTCGGTCCTCATGTTCTTCGCCGTCTACAGCGGCATCAAGGAGGTAGACCAACGGCTGGTGGAGCGCATCAGGACGCTCGGCGGCGGGCGCTGGCTGCTGGTTCGCGAGGTCTATCTGCCCTCGGTGACGAGCTGGATCATCGGCAACCTGAAGGTCGCCGTCGGCTTCGCCTTCACCGGCGCGGTGGTGGGCGAGTTCGTGGCCTCGAGCCGCGGCCTCGGCTACCAGCTCTCCTTCGCCCAAACCACCTACAACACCGCTCTGATGCTCGCCCTGATCGTCCTGATCATGGCCTTCGTGCTGTTAATCTTCGCCCTGGCGGGCAGGCTCGAGAAGCGCCTCTTGCGCTGGCGCTACCGGTGAAGGTCGCCTACCTCTTCAGCCCGTGCGCCCTCCACGGCAGCCCAGCCGACCAAATCATCTTCTAAACGCTAGCGCGAAGGGGCGACCAGGCGGTAGAGGACGCCTCCCCTATCCGCGACGTAGACCTCGCCCGCCTCGTCCTCGCCGAAGGTGGTGATGCTGAACCCCGTGCTGAGCAGTTCGCTGCTCGACCAGGCGCCCGCCGCGTCCTGGGTGCCGCCCCAGATGCGCCCCGAGCAGAAGTCGCTAAAGAGATAGACCCCCTCGAGCCCTGGCAGCGCCGCGCCGCGGTAGCGGTAGCCGCCCGTCACCGAGCAGCCCTGCGAGTGATCGTACTCCAAGACCGGCAGGGTCAGGCTGCCGTCGTCGCAGTCCGCACTCGGGTTGTAGCAGGCCGAGCCCTCCATCAGCCGCCAGCCGTAGTTCTCGCCGCCGGAGGAACCCGCAGGCTGGAAGTTGATCTCCTCGCGCGCGCTCTGGCCCACGTCGGCGATGAAGAGGTCGCCGGTGGCGCGGTCGAACGAAAAGCGCCAGGGGTTCCTGAGGCCGTAGGCCCAGATCTCGTCGCGCACGGTCTCGTCGCCGACGAAGGGGTTGCTCTCGGGGATGGCGTAGGGTTCTTCCCCATCCACGTCGATGCGGAGCAGCGCGCCCAAGAGCGTCTCGGTGTTCTGGCCGTGGTTCTGTGGATCGCCCCCGGAGCCGCCGTCGCCCATGCCAATATAGAGGTAGCCGTCGGGGCCGAAGCTGGTCTGGCCGCCGTTGTGGTTGCCGTAGGGCTGAGCGATGGTCAAGAGGATCTGGGCGGAGCCCGGGTCGGCGCGGTCGGGATCGTCCGACACCTCATAGCGTGCCACCACGGTATCGTCGTTGGCGTCGGTGTAGTTGACGAAAAAGAGGCCGTTGTCGGCGTAGCCGGGGTGAAAGGCCACGTCCAGGAGGCCGCGCTCGCCGCAGCACGACACCAGCGCGCTCACGTCCAAAAAGGGCTCGGCCAGGACGCTGCCGTCCTCGATAACCGCGATCCTCCCCTCCTGCAAGGTCACGAAGAGCCGCCCCGAGCCGTCGCCCGCGTGGCTGATGGAGGTCGGCTGGGGCAGGTCGCGGGCGATCTCTAAGGTCTCGAGGAGGCCCGGCTCATCCGCCGTGTCCTCCGAGGTCGCGGCGCAGGCCGCGGTCACCGTCACGGCGGCGAGCAGGATGAGTAAACGCAAGGCGCTGTGTCTGAACATGTGTCTGAACATGGGGTCGAACAAGGGTCTCTCCTCTCGAGCCGAAAGCCAAGATCAATCTCCGACTCTAGCTCGATTGTGCGATTTGTGAAACCACCCGAAGAGGTAGCCTCCTACAATTTGGGCCTACTTCGCTCTAGGGAATTCGCCCTAGGGAATGAGCAGTACCTTTCCCGAGGTCCCGCGGCTCTCCAGCTTGCGCTGCGCCTCGGCCGCCTCGGCGAGGGGCAGACGCGAGTCGATGCGCACGCTGATCTCGCCCGAGGCCGCCCAGCCGAGAATGTCACCGGCGCGCCCCTGCAACTCTTCGCGCGTCCGCGTGTAGTAGCCGAGCGAGGGCCGGGTGAGGTAGAGCGAGCCCTTGGCGTTCAGGACCTGCAGGTCGAAGGGCGGCACCGGCCCGCTCGACTGGCCGTAGAGGACGAGCATGCCGCGCGGCGCCAGACAGTTCAGGCTCCCTTCAAAGGTCGTCTTGCCGACCGAGTCGTAGACGACCTCGAGGCCAGCCCCGCCGGTGAGCCTCTTGACCTCCTCGGCGAAGTCCTGCTCCGTGTAGAGGATGACCTCGTCGGCGCCGGCGCCCCGAGCCAGTTCGGCTTTGACCTCGCTCGAGACCGTGCCGATCACCCGCGCGCCGCGCCTCTTGGCCATCTGCACCAGCAGCAGCCCGACGCCGCCGGCCGCCGCGTGGACGAGGCAAGTGTCGCCCTCGGTCAGGGCGTAGGTGCTGTGCGAGAGGTAGTGCGCGGTCATGCCCTGGAGCATGAGCGCCGCCGCGACGTCGGTCCCTAGGCCAGCGGGCAGGACGACGAGCCGCTCGGCCGGGGCGAGCGCGTACTCGGCGTAGGCGCCCTGCAGGTTCGCCGAGGCGACCCGGTCGCCCTCGCTGATGTCGGTTACGCCCGCGCCTACCTCCAGGGCGACGCCCGCGCCCTCGCCGCCGGGGGTATGGGGCAGGGCCAGCTTGTACTGGCCCTTGCGCTGGTAGATCTCGATGAAGTTGACGCCG
Organism: Deinococcota bacterium; assembly: GCA_030858465.1. Taxonomy (NCBI): domain Bacteria; kingdom Thermotogati; phylum Deinococcota; species Deinococcota bacterium. Next base: position 20,371 of record JALZLY010000303.1, on the reverse strand, counting down.
ACGGCCTCGAGCTTGACCAGCACCTCACCCTCGCCGGGCGTGGGGCGCTCGAGCTCTTGGGGGGTTAAGACCTCGGGTCCACCGTTTTTCTCGACGCGAATTACTCTCACCTTTTCCTCCTAAAGATTCTCGAGCCAAGCATTCTCGAGCCGGGTGTTCTCGGGCCAAGCATTCTCGAGCTAGGCATTCTCGACCGCCGATGCCGTCACCGACTGGCGGTAGGGGGTGTCGGCCACCGGCCCTTCCGGCAGCCGGCCGTAGCGGTGGGTCATATCCCTCAAGGCTCCGGCCAGGCCGGGGTTCAGGCTGCCCTGCAAGTAGCGCCAGTCCCAGTTGCCGGCGGCCACGCCGGGCGTGTTCATGCGCGCCTCGGAACCCAGTTGCAAGACGTCTTGCAAGGGCGCGACGGCGATGTCGGCGACCGAGGCGAAGGCCAGGCGCATCATGTCCCAGGCGATGGAGCTTCCGTCCACCGCCAGGTAGCGCCGGGCCATGTCGCGCTCGTTTTCAGGGGCTCCCTCGAACCAGCCGCGGCTGGTGTCGTTGTCGTGGGTGCCGGTATAGACCACGAAGTTGCCCGTGTAGTTGTGGGGCAAGTAGGGATCGGTGGGAGAGCCGCTAAAGGCGAACTGCAAGACCTTCATGCCCGGCAGAGCGTTGTCGTCGCGCAGGCGCTCGACCGCCGGGGTGATGACGCCCAGGTCCTCGGCGATGATGGGCAGCTCGCCCAGGGCCGCCCCCACCGCGTCGAAAAAGCTCTGGCCGGGGCCCTTGACCCAGCGGCCACGGACGGCGGTGGGCTCGGCGGCGGGAATCTCCCAGTAGGCCTCGAGGCCGCGGAAGTGGTCGATGCGCACGATGTCGACGAACTCCAAAGTGCTCTTGAAGCGGGCCACCCACCAGCGGTAGCCGTCCTTCTTCATCTCCTGCCAGCGGTAGAGGGGGTTGCCCCAGCGCTGGCCGGTCTCGCTGAAGAAGTCCGGCGGCACCCCCGCCACCACGGTCGGCTTGCCCGCCTTGTCGAGGAAGAAGAGCTCCGGGTTGGCCCAGGCGTCGGCCGAGTCGTAGGCGATAAAGATGGGGATGTCGCCGACGATCTTGACACCGCGCTCGTTGGCATAAGCCTTGAGCGCCAGCCACTGGCTGTAGAAGAGCCACTGCCAGAACTTCTGGCGGCTCACCCCGCGCGCCAGCCGCTCGCGCCAGCCCTTGACGGCCTCGGGCTTGCGGGCGCGGATGGCCTCGTCCCAGTCGTCCCAGGCCTTGCCGCCATGCGCCTCCTTGACGGCCATGAAGAGAGCATAGTCCTCGAGCCAGCCCTCCTGCGCCCGGCAGAAGCCTTCAAAGGAGCGGCGCGCGTCGCTCGAACCACTCGCCTCGAAGCGCGCAAAGGCGCGGCCCAGCAAGTCCAGCTTGAAGGGGATCACCGCCCCATAGTCCACATAGTCGTCCGGAAAGGCGGGCCGGTCGATAAGATCGCGCTCGTCCAAAAACCCTTCCGCCACCAGCCTATCGGGACTGACCAGATAGGGGTTGCCGGCAAAGGCGCTGAAGGCCTGGTAGGGGCTGTCGCCGTAGCCCGTAGGGCCGAGCGGCATGAGCTGCCAGAGGCTCTGACCCGCGCTCTCCAGAAAGTCGATCCAGCGGTAGGCTTCGTCGCCCAGATCGCCGACGCCGTAAGGGCCGGGCAGCGAGGTCGGGTGCAAGAGGAGGCCAGCGGAACGTTCGAATGCCATCGTCACCTCACAGAAGCGTTAGCGCACAACACAAAAGCACAACACAAAAGCACAACACAAAAGGACGCCCCAAAGGAGCCAGGGCTTTGATCCGATCCATACTAACAGCAATGGCTCGGAGCCACTTTAATGCCGGCTCTACAGTAGCGGGAACAGTAGCGGGAACAGTAGCGGGAGGATTCAAAAGGGATTGAAATTCATTTCTCAAAGGGCTTGCCGATCGCCTTGGGCGGAATCGCCCGGCCGATGAAGCCGGCCAAGACCATCATGGTGAGGATGAAGGGCATGCTCTGGACCAAGGTGGAGGGCATGAAGCGGCCGCCGCCCAACAGCGTCGCCGCCGACTCGAAGGCGCCGAAGAGCAAGGTCGCTCCGAGGACGCCGAAGGGATGCCACTTGCCGAAGATCAAGGCGGCCAACGCGATAAAGCCGCGGCCTCCCGACATCTCGGCGATGAACTGGTTGAGGTTGCCGATGCTAAGGTAGGCGCCGGCCAGCCCGGCCAGGACGCCCGAGAGGATCACCCCGGCGTAGCGCAGGCGCCACACGTTGATGCCCACACTGTCGGCCGCCTCGGGGTGCTCGCCGACCGCGCGCAGGCGCAGGCCGAAGGGCGTCTTGAAGAGCAGGTACCAGGCGACCGGCACGAGCAGGAAGGCCACGTAGACGAGCGGGCTGAAGGCGAAGCCGTCGGGGCCGTAGAAGGGCAGGCGGTTGCGGATGGGCGCGCTCGTCTGCGAGTTTTGGTAGAGCGCGGTCAGGATCACCGCGGGAACGCCCAGGGCCATCAGGTTGATGGCGGTGCCCGAGATGATCTGGTCGGCCTTGTAGCGGATGCAGACGACGGCATGGAGGGCGCCGACCAGGCCGCCCGCGCCCGCCCCGGCCAGGACGCCCAGCCACGGCGCGTGGGGCACCACCGCCCTGGGGCTCTCGGCCAGAATGGGCGCCTCGACGAGTTGGGTGGTGACGGCCGCGGCCAGGGCGCCGAAGATGATGATGCCCTCCAGGGCGATATTGACCACGCCCGCGCGCTCGCTGAACATGCCGCCCAAGGCGGCCAGGAGGAGCGGCGTGGTGGCGCGCAGGCTCGAGCCGATCAGGGTGATGATGAGAAAGCTATCCACCTGGGGCCTCCGCCTGCTCCTTGGGCGCCCGGTTAGGGGCCCTGGCCTCCACGGAGACCGGCGCCTCTAGCGTCGGCGGCAGGCCGCCCTGCCGGGGCCTGGCGAGCCTTTTGGGCAAGAAGCCCCTGGCGGCGATAAAGAGCACCACCAAGGCCAAGATCATATTGACCACGTCGCGGCTGAGGTCGGTAAAGGTGATGTTCAAGCTGGCGCCGCCGTTTTTCATCACCCCGAAGAGAAAGGCCGCGAAGACTACGCCGACCGGCGTGTTGGCGCCCAGGAGCGCCACGGCGATGCCCTCGAAGCCGTCCGTGGCCGGCAGCGCCTGGCGCAGGGCGTACTCCTCCAAGGCGCCGCCCAGAACGTAGTGGCTGGCCGTCAGTCCCGCCAAGGCTCCGCTGATGGTCATCGCCAGGATGACGTTCCTGGCGACGTTGGCGCCGCCGTACTCGGCGGCCTTGGGCGACAGCCCCACGGCGCGCAGCTCGTAACCCCACTTCGTGCGCCACAGCAGGACATAAAAGGAGACCGCCGCCAAGAGGGCCAAGAGGAACGAGGCGTTCACGTTGCTGGGCGGGACGGCGGTCGCCCGGGCCGCCAGACCCAGCGCCCAGGCCAGCGCGTAGCTTAGGGCGCCCGCGCCCACGGCCGCCGCCGCGCGCGGGCCCAGGGCGGCGAAGCGCGGCGAGGCCCTGAGGCCAAGAAAGGCCAAGCCGGCGGCCAGCAGCGCCAAGGGCAGGGCGTAGTTAACGCGCACCACGTTGGTCCCCGGCGACTGCCGGATATCGACGCCCAAGAGCGCGGGAAGCTGCGGGATGCGCGCCCCGGGCTGGATGGGGTGCGACTTGGGCTCGGTGCCGGGCGCCTTGAAGGGCAGGGCCAGGTTGACCGGCCGGTCGCCCGCCTGCGGCAGGCCCGCGCCGACCATAAGAGCGAGCAAGAGGACGCCGCCCACGGCCAGGGCCAGCCGCGGGGCTCGAGCGAACAGCCTCCGCGGCGGCGGCAAGAGGTTGAGCAGCAGGGCAAGCAGGGCGAAAGCCGCCACGACGTAGACCATGCGTAGGGCGGAAGCGGCGAAGATCTGGTCGGTCGAGAGGATGAAGAGCAAGAGCGAGGCGGCGATGTAGTTTAGCAGAATGGTGTTGATGACCTCGTTGGCGCCAAAGCGCGCCTTGAGCCAGCCGGGGATGGCGCCCCAGCAGGCGCCGCCCAGGGCCGCCGCCAAGACCGCCGCGGGCAGGACCAGGAGGCGCGGCCCCGGCATGAACACGCCCACCATCATGGCGAGAATCGCGCCCAGGATCATCTGGCCCGGCGCGCCGATGTTAAAGAGGCCGGCGCGGAAGCCGAAGGCCACCGCTAAGCCGGTGAAGATGAGCGGCGTGGTGAACTTGAGCGCCTCGGCCAGCCCGGCGACGCTCGACAGCGAACCCGCAAAGAGCGTCTGGTAGGCGTAGAAGACCGTGTCGATGCGCCCGGCGAGCGCCATGAGCGGCCCGGCTATGACCACGCCGCGGCCGAGCGCCGTCGGCTGCAAAACGAGGATAACGGCCGCGCTGACGACGAGCGCCAGCCCTATCGAGGTCGCCGGCACCGCCACCGAGGCTGTCACCCTGTCGATGGCCGCCCCCAGCCGCGTCAGCCGCAGGGCCAGGAGCGCCACAGCCAGGCTGAGGGCGATGTTAAAGGCCGCGGCGAAGCCCGCGCCCGCCCGGCCGTAGGGCAGGCGCCGGGCATCGACACCCGCCTCGGAGGCCGCCTGCCGCGCCGCCTCGACCGCCCCCTGGAGGCCGGCCAGGCCGTAGAGGGTCGCGCCCAGGAGCAGGAGCGCCCCCAGCAGCCAGAGCCAGGCGCGGCGCCTGTCGGACCAGAGCGCCGCCCCCAAGATGAGCAAGAGCGCGGCGGCGCTCAGGCCCAGCGTGCGCGCCTGTCCGGGCACGGCCAGGGGCTCGGTGCGGCCGGTAAAGTCCAGCACGCGGTCGGGCAGGAGCAGGAGCGCGCTGCGGGCGCTCGTTTCGCGGCTCAAAGCCCCCCAGGGCGCCAGCCACAGCGACAACAGCCCCAGTGCCGCCAGCAGGACCACGAGCAGGCGTTCGTTCATCATCCGCATTCTTACATTTCTCTCGAGCGACAATCCAGCCTAAAGGTGAGGGCGGTCCAGGCTGCGAGAACAGCGCCTCCGCCTGCCGCCAGGCAAGACAAAACACGGCCAAGCTCAAGCGCCTTCACCCCCTAGGCTCACTCGAGGTGACGAAATCGCTCGCTCGAGCCGGGATTTTCCGTCATACTGAGGGCAAATCATGCTGACGACACCAGTCATGATATGTTTTGATCAATCGAACATCGGTATCGGACATTGTAAACGTCAGACGCTAGAAAGGTAGTCCATGAAAGGTAGTCCACTGTGAATTGTCGTACAACTGTGAAAGGGTTTCTCTTCCTCCTGATCCTCCTGCTCATGGCGGCCGCCTGCAACCGGCCCGGCGACCGCGTGGCGCCCGAGGTCAATGTACAGCTGAGCGGCACCAAGCAAGCCGAGAATGAGGATGTCTTCGTCGGTGCGGTCACGGTGACCCTCAGCAGCACCGACGGGGGGGAACTCCAGTACAGCCTCAACGAGACGGTGTTCCAGGAGTACGGCGCGCCCTTTACGATCAGCACCCCCGGCGACTACACGCTCAGGGTCAGGGCCGCTGGCGGCGTGGTGACGGAGCCGAGGACCTTTCAGGTCGTACCCGGCGACGACGGCGGGGACCTACAACCGATCCTGGACATCCGGCTCGAGGGGACCGAGAGCTCGCCGGGGGTCTTCGAAGACCAGGTCACCGTGATCATCGACGCCGAAGACATCAGCGGCGCCGGGCTCGCCAGCGTCAGCTACAGCCTGAACGGCGGCCCGGCCCAGGCCTACGAGGAGTCCTTCACGGTGAGCGAGCCGGGTCAGTACCAGCTCAGCGTGGAGGCCAGCGACAACGCGGGCACCCAGACGACCGTAGCGCGCTCCTTCCAGATCGTGCCCAGCCTCGTCGACACCACGCCGCCGGGCCTCGAGATCGACCTGAGCGGCAGCGAGCTGTCGCCGGGCGTGTACAGCAACCAGGTGACGGTCACCATCAGGGCCACCGACAGGGGCGGCTCGGGTCTGGCGAGCACCAGCTACAGCCTGAACGACGGGGACTTCCAACCCTACACCGGCGCCTTTACGATCAGTGGCCCCGGCAACTACACCGTGGTCGCCGCGGCCACCGACAACGCGGGCAATGAAGCCGAGCCGGAGCAGCGCTCCTTCAGGATAGGCGGGCTGACGCCCAGCAGCGCCAGGATCGAGATCCAGAACCTGGACGGCATGACGGGCGGCGAACTGCCGCCGGGGTTTTTCCACGACTGGCTGCTGTTCAGCCGGGTCAACGACATCTCGGTCGCGCCTCCCCCGGAAAGCCTCAGCGACTGGACCAACCTCCGCTATCACGACGTCGCCACCCTGCGCATCAGGAATGTGGGGAACGACCCCCTGCAGATCGGCGCCCTCACCATCAGCGACCCCAGCCGCTTCACCCTGCCCGGCGGCGAGGATAGCACCTTACCGCTCGTCATCGCGCCGGGTGAGGCCTACGACCTCGACATCCAGTTCATCGAGAGTGCGGGGTCGAAGGGCGTCCGCAGAGAGACCCTCACCCTCTACACCAACGACGGCAGCGCGCCGACCACCGTAGTCCAGCTCGCCGGCGTCTACCAGCTCTCCCCGGAGGGCAACAGGGAGGTCTTCATGAGACCCCTCCTGCCCGCCTTTGGCTACACCACCAGGCTGCTCGATTCGGGGCAGCGGTTCAACCCCTACTACGAGGCACTCGGTGAGGAGATCCTGGCCCCCTACTGGCGGCGCGCCGACCCCGGCAGGCCCGTCTACGTGCGCCAGCTCGCCGCCTACCACGGCTGCTGCGAGGAGGGCTTTCAACAGGGCAGGTTCATCCTTACCGGCGCGGACGGCGCGGTCATCGGCCGGTTCAATCACCACCAGCACTACGGCCAGTCCGTTCTGCCGCGTCTGGCCAACAACCTCGACAGGCCAGCCGAGATGACCGTCAACCCGACCGGCGTCTTCCAGGTGACGGTCGAGAACTATAGCAGCACCGCGGGCGCGCGGGGCGAGCCGCACGGCACCCGCTTCTGGCCGGTCAGGGACCGTGACGGCGCGCTCGTCCCCAACACCTACCTGGTCATCCAGGACTACTTGGGCCAACAGTTCACCCCCGACGCCCTCAGCGTCAACTACGACTTCAACGACAACGTCTACCTGATGACCAACGTCACCCCGGACGACGCCGTCTACCGCCTCAACGTCGCCGGACCCTCCTACACCGACACCGAGGGCAGCCCGTGGTGGCCGGACTGGACCGTGGCGTCGCCGCGAGAGGGCCTGCCTCCCTACGGCTACGGCCCCGCCGAAGCCCTGTCCGAGGGCAGAGGCAACGTCGGCATCACCGGCAGCCCAGACCCCGTCCTCTACCGCAGCTACCGCGGCAGGTGGGCCAACAACACGCCGCAGGCGGAGCGCGTGCTCTCCTACAACCTGCCCGTCACCAACGGGGTCTACCAGGTACGCCTGCACTTCGCCGAGCACTTCTGGGACGAGCCGGGCAGGCGCGTCATGAACGTCCGCGTAGAGGGCAGCACAGAAAGCGAGTTCGACATCTTCGCGGAGGCCGGCAAGCTGAGCGCGCTGGTGAGAACGTTCGAGAACGTGCAGGTGAGCGACGGCATGCTCACTATCGAGCTCGAGGCCCTGAGCGACTGGCCCGCCATCTCCGCCATCGAAGTCGTCCGCACCTCGAGCTGGTAAGCCGGCTAGCGCTTGACCAGGATGCCCGCGCGCAGGAGGGCGGCAAAGGCCCCCTGCTCGATGGCGTTCTCATCCTGGCCGCCCACCTTGAGGAGGATGTGGCGAAAGCCCGCCTGCATGATGGCGGCGCGCGTTTTGGCCACGAAGCGGCCTACCGCCTCGCGGTAGGCCCGCACCTCGGCGGGGCCGACTAAGAGCCTCTCGCCGCTCTCGGCGTCGATTATCTCGAGCTGCGAGCTCTCGGGCTCCAGGTCGGCTGCCGACATCACCTGCAAAAAGCTGGCGTCGAAACCCCTATAGCGCAAAGCGGCGAGCGAGGTCTGCAGGCTGGTCTCGTCGAAGAGGTCGGAGACGACCAGGGCCAGCCCCGGCCCGGCGCGGCGGCCGGCCGAGAGGGCAAAACGCGTGATGGCCGCGGAGGGCGCGTGCTCGGCGCCCTCCAGAACGGGCGCCGCGTCTATAAACGACCAGGCGCCGGGCACATGCCCCCGGCCCCGGCCCTGGGGGCTCTGCGAGCCGTCGAAGAGGTGGACCTGGCTCACCGCGTCGCGGTGGGCGGCGTAGGCGAGGAGTTCGGCGACGCTGCGCGAGTAGTCGGCCTTGCCGCCCAAGGCCATGCTGGGGCTGGTGTCCAGAAGGATGTAGACGGCGATGTTGCGCTCGGCCTGGAAGAGCCGGGTGAAGAGCTTGCCGGTGCGGCCGTAGACGCGCCAGTCCACGTACCTGAGCTCATCGCCCGGCTGGTAGGGCCTGAAGTCGTGGAACTCGACGCTCTGGCCCGCTTCGGAGGCGATGCGCTCGCCCGACAGGCGGCTCAAGGCCCTCGAGGCCAGGGCGTAACGGTCGAGGACGGCGCGGCTGCGTTCGCTGATCACAGGGGCGATTGAAAATTAAATATCAAAGATTGAAAATTGAAATCTTTTGAATTTTGAATCAATTTTGAATTCACTTCGACACCTTTTTGAGAAACTCGGCGATGATGTCGTCGGCCAAGGCGCCCTCGACCTCGGCCTCGAAGGAGAGGATGAGGCGGTGGCGCAGGGCGGGCTTGGCGGCGCGCTCGATGTCCTCGAACTCGACGTTGGGCCGGCCCGCGGCGAGCGCGTAGCCCTTGGCGGCCAGCACCATCGCCTGGGCGCCTCTGGGGCTGGCGCCCAAGCGCACCAGCTTGTGCTCGTGGCTGGCCTCGGTGAGCCGCACCACGTAGTCGAGCGCGGAGGAGGCGATCGGCACGGCGCGCACCATCGCCTGCAAGTCGAGCAGCTCGAGCTGACTGAAGACGGGGCTGAGCGCCATCTCCTCACCGCCGGTGGTGGCCTCGAGCACCTTGCGCAGGGTCTGGCTGTCGGGCCGCCCGATCAGGATCTTAAAGAGAAAGCGGTCGAGCTGCGCCTCGGGCAGCGGATAGGTGCCTTCCATCTCGAGCGGGTTTTGCGTCGCTAGAGTGATAAAGGGCCTGGGCAGAGGGTAGCTCTCGCCCGAGACGGTGACGGCGCGCTCCTGCATCGCCTCTAGCAGCGCCGACTGGGTCTTGGGCGTGGCGCGGTTGATCTCGTCGGCCAAGAGGACGTTGGCGAAGACCGGCCCCTTTTGAAACTCGAAGCGCGGGTTGCCTCCCTCCTCGACGAAGACGGTCGAGCCGGTCACGTCGGCGGGCATGAGGTCGGGCGTGAACTGCACCCGGCCGAACTTCAGGCTGGTCGCCTCGGCAAAGGCCCGCACCAGGCGCGTCTTGCCCAGGCCCGGCGCGCCCTCGATGAGCGCGTGCCCCCCGGCCACCACGGTGATCAACAGGTCCTCGACCACCTCCTCCTGACCGATGATGACCCGGCCGATGCCCCGGCGCAGGATCCTGAACTTGTCTCCAAAGCTGGTAAAGTCCTGCTCTGTCTGCACGCTGCCTCCTCCAATTACCCTAGCAAATACCCTAGCCCCAGCAAATACCCCAAAGTCTAACGCACGCTCGGCGCGGGCGCTGCATCGGGCGCTCCAGGCCGGAAAACCCAGTAGAATGAAGCCATGAAGGTAGCAGCATGAAGGTAGCAGCATGAAGGTAGCAGCATGAAGCCGCTCAGCTCGGGGCGGGTGCTGCTGAGACCCTTGGACGAGCTCGACGCGCACGCTTGGCGCCGCGTCCACGCCCACTTCCGCGACCGCGACATCGCCCACTTGAACGGCACCCCGCCCAGCCGCATGCCGCTCTGGCTGCTCAAACGCATCCTTCGCGCCGACAGCCGCCGCTCCGACCGGCAGTCCTACGGCATCTTCGACGAGATCGGCGACTACATCGGCACCATCGAGCTCTACGACATCGGCGCGGCGGCGGCGACCCTGGGCATCATCATCGGCGAGCGCAGCCACTGGGGCCGGGGCTACGGCCCGGAGGCGATCGCCGCGCTCTTGCAGCACGCCTTTGAGACCATGAGGCTCAGCCGGGTGCGCCTCAGCACCTTCGGCGACAACGCCCGCGCCCAGCTCGCCTTCAAAAAGGTAGGTTTCGCCGAGCGGCGCCGCTACACCAACCGCGCGGGCCGTATAGACGTGGAGATGGACATCAGCGCCGAGGCGTGGCTCGAGCGCCGTTCGCGGCCGCCCGCTCCCGCCGAGGCCGTACCCGGAGCGCCCGGAGGCGTTAGCCTCGAGCCCTGAGCAAACGCTTTGAGGACCGGGTTAAGGACCGGGTTAAGGACCGGGCGAGCCTGGACAAGGCCGCCCTCGTCACTCCTCGAGCTGGGGCTCGGGGGCTCCCTTGCCGCCCTTGCGCCGCCAGCCCCTCCAGAAGGGCGCAGGCTTGCCCTCGGGCAGTCCTGGCCGCCCGAGGGCTCCGTCCATCACGGTTCTCAGCTGGGCCAGCAGGGCCGCGTTTTCCTCTTCCAAGGCGGCGATCTGCCGGTCCTTGCGCGCCTCGCCGTCCTGCGCTTCGCGGACGGCCAGGGCGGCCAGTTGCCGGCGGAGCTTGCCGGTGGCGTTCTCGAGGGTGACCAGGCGCACCCGCACGCAGTTGACCCGGCTCTCCTCGTCGGCGCTGTGCACCCTGACGACGGCCTTGCGGGCCGAAGCGCCCTGGCTCACCACCACCTCGGGGCCGTAGAGTTCGGTCGCCAGCTTGATGGCGGTGATGGCGGCGTTTTCCCCCTCGGCGGCGGGACGACAGATGCGCGCCAGCCCGTACGACGAGGCGGAGCGCGAGCTGTAGGGCGATGCGATGTCGATCACGCACCAGCACTGCTTCACGTCCACCTCCCGTCGGCGCCACGCTTTGCTGCCACACTTGCTGCCACACGTCAGTATGAACCACCGCCGCGCTCCCGTCAGTGACCGCTGCGCCCAAGCCCCGGTCGCGGGTCCGCCAAAGCCCTCCAGGCCCAGCGGCCGCTGGGCGGCCAGGCTGGGTGGGAGGCGCAGCTATAGAGCAGCTCCAAAGCCGAGGGCGAGGCTCGAGCCCAACAGCTTCATACCGCTTCATACAGCTTCATACAGCTTCATGAAGCGTTAACGGTCACCGACGCATCTCATCTCGAGGGTCTACATTGAAGTATGACGCGGTTTCACCTCTCGCCCTCGGGGCGGTTCACGGCGAGGTCGTCCCGGTGCCGGGCCGCTCGCCCCGGCGCGAAGCCAATAGCCCCTACAAGACGGGAAAGTGCAACATTTGTCTCAATCCCCGAGGGCCTTTTCGAGTATCCTCGAGAGGATAACTCAGCCCATGCGGTAGCTACGCTGCCGTCCAGCGACAGGTCCAGCGAAACCGCTTTCGGTCTCGAGTCCAGTGTGTTTACCAGCGTGTTTACAGGTGCGGCTGCGCAGCCGCGAGCCACGGCGCCTGGGCACAAGAACAAGCCTTCCCGAGGAGGTGCAGCCCGATGAAAGAGACAGGAAAAGACGCATTCGAGCGCCTGATCAGAGAGGACCGGGCCGCCACCGAAAACCGGCAGTGGCAAGGCAGCTTCTTGGACTACCTCGAGCTGGTGAGGGAAAACCCTGGCGTCGCCAAGTCGGCACACGCCCGCCTCTACGACATCATCATGGCGCCCGGCAGCGCCGACATATTGGCGGGCGCCGACGAGCGCGGCCAGCGCCTCTACAAGGACGAGCCGCTCAAGGTCTACCCCTTTTTTCAAGACGAGTTCTTTGGCATCGAACGGGTGATCGCTAGGATCGTCCGCTACTTTCACGCCGCCTCCCTGCGCGGCGAGGAGAGCCGCCAGGTGCTCTACCTGATGGGCCCGGTCGGCGCCGGCAAGAGTTCGATCGTCGCCAAGCTCGAGCGCGGCTTGGAAGAGGCCGAGCCCTTCTACACCATCGAGGGCTCGCCCATGCAGGAGGAGCCGCTGCTCCTCATCCCCCGGCACCTGCGCAAGGAGTTCGAGAAGATGCTCGACGTGCGCATCGAGGGCGAGCTCTCGCCGGTGACGCGCTGGCGCCTGGAAAACGACTTCGGCGGCCGCTACGAGGAGGTAGGGGTCGTCAGCCGCAGCTTTTCCAAGCGCGAGCGCATAGGCATCGCGGTGGTGCCGCCGGTCGATCCCAACAACCAGGACACCTCGGTCCTGATCGGCTCCGAGGACATCTCCAAGCTCGACCAGTACTCCGAGGGCGACCCGCGGGTCTTGGACTTAAACGGCGCCTTCAACGCCGGCAACCGCGGCTTAGTCGAGTTCATCGAGGTCTTTAAAAACGCCACCGAATACCTCCACGCCATGATCACCGCCACCCAGGAGAAGTTCGTGCCCGCGCCGGGCCGCCACGGCACCGTCTACGTCGACACCGCTATCGTAGCGCACTCCAACGAGGCGGAGTGGCAGAAGTTCAGGGCCGACCACACCAACGAGGCGATCTTAGACCGCATCGTCATGATCAAGGTGCCTTACAACTTAAGGCTCTCCGAAGAGGTCAAGATCTACCAGAAGATCCTGCACGCGTCGGGCTTCAGGTCGCACATCGCGCCCCACACCCTGGAGATCACCGCGATGTTCGCGATTCTAAGCCGGCTCGAGCCCAGCGCCAAGTGCGACCTGTTGACCAAGCTGAAGCTCTACAACGGCGAAGAGGTGATCGAGAAGGGTCGCAGCAAAAAGGTCGATGTCCGCGAACTCCAGGGCGAGACGCGGCGCGAGGGCATGAGCGGCATCTCGACGCGCTTCGTCATGAAGGCCATCGACGGCTCTCTCTCCGACTCCCCCGAGGGCATCACCCCCATCCACGTCCGCGAGACCATGATCAAGATGATCCGCGAGAGCGACTTTTCCGACGACAACAAAAAGCAGTACCTCGAGTTCCTGCAAGACACCATCCACAAGGAGTACCTGGAGATCCTCGAAAAAGAAATCACCAAGGCCTTTGTCTACGCCTACGAGGAGCAGGCCGAGACGCTCTTTCAGAACTACCTGGACCACGCCGAGGCCTACGTCAACACCACCACCGTCAAGGACCGCAACACCCGCGAGGAGCTGCACCCCGACGAAGCGTTCCTGAAGTCCATCGAGGAGCAGATCGCTATCGTCGGCACCGCCGCCGACGGCTTCCGCCAGGAGGTGATCGGCTACTTGTGGGCCAGCAGCCGGCGCGGCCAGAGCGTCTCCTACAAGAGCTACGAGCCGCTCAAGGAGGCCATCGAGAAAAAGCTCATGAACTCGGTGCGCGACCTCTCCCGCATCGTCACCAAGGCTCGGACCCGCGACGAGGAGCAACGCGAGAAGTACGACAGCCTGGTGAGCAACCTGCTCGAGCGCGGCTACACCCCCTACTCCGCCGACGTTATCCTGAAGTACGCGGCCAACAATCTCTGGAAGGATTGAGCAATAGCGATCAGCTAAAGGCTAAGAGCTAAAGGATGTAAGCGACCATGCCCACCGTCTTCCGCCCCTACCGCCCCTCCGACGCCGAGCGCAGCGACCGCTCTGCGGGCGACCGGCTCAGGCACCGCCAGAAGGTGCGCGAGTCGATCCGCGAGAACATCGCCGACATCATCGCCGAGGAGGCGATCATCGGCCAGGACAGGGACCGGGTCATCAAGGTGCCGCTCAGGGGCGTCAAGGAGTACCGCTTCGTCTACGGCGACAACACCCCGGGCGCGGCCCAAGGGGACGGCGACGCCCAGCCGGGCCAGGTGCTAAAGAGGGGCGAGCGCCAAGGACAGGGCGAGGAGGCCGGCGACCGCCCCGGCCAGGACTACTACGAGACCGACATCACCCTAGAAGAGCTCATCGAGATCATGTTCGAGGACTTGGAACTGCCCGAGCTCGAGCAGAAGGCCATGCGCCAGCTAGCAAGTGAGCGGGTCGCCAAGCGCAAGGGTTACCAGCCGGCCGGCATCCGCGTCCGCCTCGACAAGCGGCGCACGGTGCGCGCCAAGCTGCGCCGCGAGGTCGCCTCGAGGCGTCGCCATGGCGGTGAGGGCCAAGGCGGAGAGGCCGAGGGCGATGAGGGCAGCGCGGCGCGTCTCCCCTTTTACAAGAACGACCTCACCTACCGGCGCATGGTCACCGACACCCGGCCCGAATCGAACGCCGTGGTGATCTGCATCATGGACACCTCGGGCTCGATGGACACCCTCAAAAAGTATCTGGCCCGCTCCTTTTTCTTCCTGCTCCACGCCTTCGTGTCGGCAAAGTACCAGAACGTCGAGGTGGTCTTCGTCGCTCACCACACCGAGGCGCGCGAGGTGAGCGAGGAGGAGTTCTTTCACAAGGGCGAGTCGGGCGGCACCTTCGTCTCCTCGGGCTACGTAAAGGCCCTGGAGGTAATCGCCGCGCGCTACCACCCGTCCTTGTGGAACGTCTACGCCTTTCACTGCTCGGACGGCGACAACTTCTCTTCGGACAACGAGGCGGCCTTGCGCGCGGCGGAGGCGCTCTGCGAGGTCTGCAACCTGTTCGGCTACGGCGAGATCAAGCCGCGCGGCCTGCACCGCTACGAGAGCTCGCTCCTAAACCTCTTTCGCAGGCTCGAGGCGGACAACTACCAGACCGTCCTGATCGAAGAAAAAGAAGACATCTGGCCGAGCTTCAGGGCTTTTTTGAGCAAGGATCGCGGCCAGCGGCAGGCGGTGAGCCGGTGAGCTGGAGCATCGAGAGCTTGGCGGACTGGGACGCGCGCATCCGCGACAAGGCCCTGGAGTTTGGCTTGGATCCTTTCCCGCAGGAGTTCGAGATCTGCGACCACCACGAGATGCTGAGCGCCATGGCCTACCACGGCATGCCCAGCCACTACCCGCACTGGTCCTACGGCAAGTCTTTCGAGAAGCTCAAGACGCTCTACGACTACGGCGTCTCCGGCTTGCCCTACGAGATGGTCATCAACGCCAACCCCTCCTTGGCCTACCTCATGCGCGACAATTCCTTGCTCCTGCAGATCCTCACCATCGCCCACGTCTACGGCCACAACGACTTTTTCAGGCACAACTTCACCTTCAGCCACACGCGCCCGGAGTACGTGCTCGCCAAGTTCAGGGGGCACGCCGGCCGCGTCCGCGCCTACAGCGAAGACCCCTCGATCGGCCCGAACGGGGTCGAGCGCGTTCTGGACGCCGCCCACGCCCTGTCGCTGCAGTGCCGCCGCAACCTGTCGATAAAGAAACTCCCCTACGAGGAGGAGCGGCGCAGGCTGGCACTGGCGGCCAGGCCGCGCGAGCACCCTTACGACGCCCTGCACAAGCGGGCCGAGCCAGAAGAGCCCGACCCCCACAAGGTCCCGCCCTCGCCCGAAGAGGACCTGCTGCTCTTCATCCGCGACCACAACCGCTTTTTGGAAGCGTGGGAAAGGGACCTCCTCACCATCGTTGTTGAACAGACCCAGTACTTCATCCCGCAGATCGAGACCAAGATCATGAATGAAGGCTGGGCCAGCTTTTGGCACCGCGAAATCTTAAACAGCCTGGACCTCCCCCAGGACCTCTACCTCGAGTTCCTGGTCCGTCACAACCAGGTCTTGCGGCCCATCCCCGGCGGGCTCAACCCCTATCACCTGGGCCTCAAGGTCTGGGACGACCTCTTGAGCCGCGCCGACCAGCCCACGCCCGAGGAACGTGAAGTCTATGGGCAGGCGGGGGGCGAGGACTTCGCCAAGCTCTTCGAGGTGCGCGCCGCCGACCGTGACGTCTCCTTTCTGCGCCGCTTTCTCACTCAGCCGCTCATGCAGGCGCTCGACCTCTTCGAGTACCAGACCAGGGGCGACGAGCAGGTCGTCGCCGAGGTCTCGGACGAAGAGGGCTGGCGGCAGGTCAAGAAGACCCTGCTCAGGGGCGTGGGCATGGGCGGCGTTCCGGTCATCAAGGTCGAGGATGCGGACCACGGCAGGAGCGGCGCGCTCTACCTGCGGCACTACCACGACGGGCGCGACCTGCACCAGGGCTACGGCGAGCGGACCCTGGCCCACCTCTACGAGCTCTGGGGCCGGAAAGTGGTCCTGGAGACGGTTCTCGGGGGCAAAAAGGCCGTCTTTAGTTTCGACGACAACGGCTTTTCCAGTCGGGCGTTCTAGCTTCCCAAACTATGTCGGGGCCAGGGCCGTCGCCTCGTCATAGGGCGGCCTCAGCAGCAAGATACCTGAGCGACCGTCATCCTGAGCGACCGTCATCCTCTTCTTCTTCGAGGGTGGTCTCGATGATCGTTTCCACGTCCCAGGCCCCCAGGATGACGGCCACGCCGAAAAGGAGCGCGTCCGCCCTGGCTTCAGGGCCGCGGTAGAGGACGCCGATCTCGTCGCTGTCGGCGAAGTTGACCACGACCTCGCACGACCCCTCCTCGAGCTTGACCTTGTGGATCTCGCCGACCCGCTCGAGGTTGACGAGGTTGCCGTCGCTATCGCGTATCCAGTTGCTTTCGTGGGTGGTATCAGTTATCATCACCCAATCATACCTCAGCGGGCCTCGTACCTGCGGCTCCTGTCTCGTCCGTCCTGGGCCACCGCTGGGCCAACCCCCTTTAGCTGCGCGAGCGTTCATGCTTCCGGCCTCGAGTGGGCCGTGGACGCATTGTTCAGGCCCCTCCCTGAGCGGTGACCGGAGGACCCTGGGCTGTGCCGGGGCGCCTGGCTGAGTTAGCATAGCAGGGCGATGCTTCGAGCGACCGGACGGTAAAGCCGCCCGGTCACCCAGCCGACTTTAGGGAGGTTATGGTGGACTACCGCAGCGAACGAGACACCATGGGCGAGATCCGGGTTCCCGCCGACCGCTACTGGGGCGCGCAGACGCAGCGCTCCCTGGAGAACTTCAAGATCGGCGGGCAGAAGATGCCCTTAGAGATCATCCGCGCCTTTGCGATCCTCAAAAAGGCCGCCGCGCTCACCAACGCCGAGCTGACCGACTTTCCCAGGGACAAGGCCGAGATCATCGCCAGAGTCTGCGACGAGGTAATCCGCGGCGAGCTCGACGACCACTTCCCGCTGGTGGTGTGGCAGACGGGCTCGGGCACTCAGTCGAACATGAACGTCAACGAGGTGATCTCGAACCGCGCCACCGAACTCCTGGGCGGCGAGATCGGCTCGCAGACGCCCGTTCACCCCAACGACGACGTGAACAAGTCGCAGTCGTCGAACGACACCTTCCCCACCGCCATGCACATCGCCGCCTACGCCGCCGTCAGCGAGGAGACGCTGCCGCAAATCCGCAGGCTCCAGGACACCTTCGCGGCCAAGTCCAAAGCCTTTATGGAGGTGGTCAAGATCGGCCGCACCCACCTGATGGACGCCACCCCCCTGACCTTGGGCCAGGAGCTGTCGGGCTACGCCGCGCAGCTTCAGCGGGGCGCGGAAACCGTAACGGACTCTCTCAAGCACCTGCGCGAGCTGGCCCTGGGCGGCACCGCGGTGGGCACTGGCCTGAACGCGCCCGAGGGCTTTGCCGAGCGGGTGGCCGAGCGGGTGGCCGAGCTGACCGGGCATCCCTTCGTCACCGCCGAAAACAAGTTCGAGGCTCTCTCGGCCCACGACGCCATCGTCGAGGCCTCGGGAGCGCTCAGGCGCGTAGCGGTCAGCCTGATGACGATCGCCAACAACATCCGTTTGCTGGCCTCGGGCCCGCGGAGCGGCATCGGCGAAATCCTGATCCCCGAGAACGAGCCCGGCTCGTCGATCATGCCCGGCAAGGTCAACCCCACCCAGGCCGAGGCGATGACCATGGTCTGCGCCCAGGTGATCGGCAATGATACGGCGGTCGCGGTCGCGGGCACGCACGGCCACTTTCAGCTCAACGTCTTCAAGCCGGTGATGATCTACAACCTGCTCACCTCGGCGCGGCTCCTGGGTGACGCCTGCGCCTCCTTCAACGACCATCTGGCGGTCGGCATCGAGCCCAACCGGGCGCGCATCAAAGCGCAGCTCGACAACTCGCTCATGCTGGTGACCGCCTTAAACACCCACATCGGCTACGACAAGGCGGCGCAGATCGCCAAAAAGGCCCACGCCGAGAACAGCACCCTCAAGCAGGCCGCCGTCACGCTCGGCTATCTGACGGAGGAGGAGTTCGACAGGATCGTGGTGCCGGAGAAGATGGTGGGAAAGGTCAAGGCCGAGGACTGAGATACCCCACTCAGCCCCGTAGCTCAGCCCCCGCAGCTCAGCCCTAGGTCCTACCTTTCATCGAAGACCTCGGCGTCGGCGGGCAGCGCGCGTAGGGCGGCCGGCTCGAGCCCGGGGTCTTTGACGAGATCGGTGAAGACGAGCGTGGTGAGGATGCTGCCGTCGATGTCGAAGAGGGTCAGCCGGTAGGGCACCCACTCGCCGTCCACCACCTGCGCCTCGACGTGGCTCACCTCGGCGCCCAGGTTCTGGTTGCTGAAGCGCAAGTTGTAGACGTCACCGACAGGGCTCTCCTCGTAGCCGAGCACCTCGACGTCCCAGCCCTCGAAGAGGGCGCTCACGTCGAAGGAGAGGTCGAGGTCGGCGCCTTCGCTGGGAACCTCGATGAGGTCGCCCAGGGCGTCGGGATCGTCGGCGCTCAAGATGGTGATCTGGTTGGTCAAGAAGAGGTAGTTGTAGACGGCGTCGCCGTCGACAATGACGATGTTGTCGGCGAGCGCGTCGGGTAAGACGAACTCGGCGCGAGCGAGCTGGAGGTCGGGAATGGCCGCGACCTCGAGCTCGAGGGCAATCACCGAGCCGTCGCCTTCTTGAAGCTCGCCGCTCAGGACGAAGCGCACGTCGGTGAGGGCTTCGGCGGTGCTTCTCAAGTTTTCCAGAATCTCTTCGCTGCCGAGGTCCTGCGCGGCGGCCAGCGGCGAGGCCACCAGGGCGAGGAAGAGAATCAAAGGTCTCGGTGCAGTCATGGGTCTCCTTTGGCTGTGACCGTGCTGGTGTCTGTACGCGTGCTGGAACCATTCTCGGGTGTGCGCCTGAAGGCCCCATGAGAGTTTACCCACTGGCCTTTAGCAAAGCTTGGGGCAGGCTTACGGAAGGCTCCGAGGCCGGGTCATAACGTGGCCCTCTGCACAATTTCCAATCCGGGGCTCGCCGATAATAGCGGTGGCTGCTAAAAAACTCGGCCTGGCCGCGCGCATCTATGAAGGGACGTTCAGTGACTCCACATGCTGGTCCGCGAACCTGCTGCTAGGCTCGGCACAGAAAGGATGAGGTGTTATGAAAAAGGCACTTGCCCGTTTGGTCGTACCCCTGGTCGTACTGCTCGCCGCCTTGGCCGCGGCATCGACCCAGGCCCAAGACTTCAATGTGATCGTCAGTCCCCGCTCCATCATCGTCAACCCGGAGCCCGCCTTTGGGGTCGAGGTGTGGGTCGACCGTGACCGTTCGGGTCAGGACACCCCGAGCTATACCATCGGCGACAGCATCCGCATCGGCGTGAGCGTCAGCGAGGATGCCTACGTCTACCTCTTCAGCGTGCGCTCGACGGGCGAGATCCAGCAGATTCTGCCCAACCGCCAGGATCCGGCCAGCCAGGACAACTTCATGCGCGCCGGTGAGACGCGGACCTTCCCGCCCGACGGGGCGCGCTACAGCTTCACGGTCGGCGGCCCCACCGGCCTCGACCGGGTGATCGCCGTCGCCAGCCAGCGCCCCCTCGACACCAGCACCTTGGCGGACTTCGCGGCGGGCGCCAACTTCGCCACCAGCGACCTCGGCCAGGAGGGCTTTGCCAGGAGCCTGTCGATCATCGTCGAGCCCCTGCCTCAGGAGGCGTGGGTGACCGACACGGCACTCTTTCACGTCGTCCGCGCCGGCCAGGCGGCGCCCGCCGCGCTCTATGGCACGCTCGACATCCGCTCCGAGCCCGCGGGCGCCCGCGCCTTTGTCGACGGTCAGTACGTCGGCACCACGCCGGTTCGCTACGGCGCCGAGGCGGGCAGCCGCGAGGTGCGCATCGAGCGCGAGGGCTATGAGCCCTTCCGCTCCAGCGTCAACCTCCGCGGGGGCAGCACCCAGCTCGTCGAGGCCGGACTCAGCCCCATCCGCCGCACCGGCACGGTGAGCTTCAGCTCCCAACCGCGCGGCGCCGAGGTGCTGGTCGGCGGCAGCAGCCTCGGCACCACGCCTCTCGGCGGCCTGACCTTCGACGAGGGCAGCTACCAGGCCCGCTTCCGGGTTTCCGGTTATGAAGACCGGGTGGTGGACTTTCGCGTCCAGGCGGGCACCAGCCAGACGGTGTCGACCGAACTCCGCGCCCTGCGCGGCACGCTCATCGTGACCGGCAACGTCGGCGGCGCCCGGGTCTATAT
>JALZLY010000302.1 GCA_030858465.1 Deinococcota bacterium | reverse complement strand
TCTATGCTCTCCCACCAGAGTTCCGCCGTGCCGTCAAAAAGAGGTTCATTTTTGCCCGCCTCTTGTCTGCTCGTAGCTATGTTGATACGGTATTCAAGCAACCCCGGTAGTTGTGTAGAGATTTTGGTATGCTGTTGTAACCACCTCCTGGCAAATTCCTCTTGGCTGATGCCGGATTTACGTTTGAGTAGAGCGATAAGTTTTACCATGGTTCCTCCTTTATTTGACAGCTCCCATAGTGAGGCCGCGAATGAGGTAGCGTTGCAGAAAAAGGGCCAACAGAATATCGGGGATAATGGCAATCGTCCCAGCCGCAGCAATCTGCCCCCAAAGAATCTCGTGGCCCCCAACCGAGATGGGTCAACCCTCATTCTTACGTTTCAATTATACGCCGCGAGGTCGCGCCTAGCTCTTAAAAGGCGTCATTGTCGGTTAATGACAAGCAAAGGCGACGTTCCAGCCAAGACTGGGCCCAATGACAGGGCTCAATGACAGGGCCTTGCAAGAGTGCAAGGCCGGCCTCTCACAAAATCAGTGCTAGGATAAATGCTGGGACAAAAGAAATCCTTACCCCTGGAGATGAACAATGTACCCTGCACTTCTACCCGCTGCGATTGGACTTCAGGTGACGCTGCCTGAAGGCCTGGATTTGGCGAGACGCCATGGCTTTAGCGGTTATCATGTCAATATTCATGAGCTTGCCGCCCTAGGAACCGCCCGAACGGAGGAACTCGCCCAAGAAAAGGGCATAAGGCTCGCCGCTTGGGGCTTTCCCCTCGAGTTCCGCAACGACGAGGGTTCTTATAAGGAGAGTCTGGCGGCCCTGCCGCAACTTGCCGAAACCGCCGCCGAACTGGGGCTGTTTAGGACCTCGACGTGGATTATGCCGTGCTCGAACGAGCTGACGTACCGGCAGAACTTCGCCTTTCATGTTTCGCGTTTAAAGCCTGCAGCAAGTATTCTTGCCGAGTTCGGGATCCGGCTTGGGCTCGAGTATGTGGGTCCTAAGACGCTCTGGTCGAGCCAGCGCTTTCCCTTTGTGCATACCTTAAAGGAGATGACGGAACTCGCGCTTGCGGTCGGCTCGAACGTTGGTTTTTTGCTGGATAGTTTTCACCTCTACACGGCGCACGAGACGGCGGAGGAGGTGCGGCGCCTCAGCCCGGAGCAGATCGTGGAGGTGCATGTAAACGATGCACGGCCTGTGCCTGTAGATGAGCAGTTGGACCAGCTGCGCGCGCTGCCCGGCGAAACAGGCGTCATCGATCTGAAGGCTTTTTTGCAGGCGGTCGCCGCTACCGGTTATGACGGCCCGGTGATGGTGGAGCCGTTTAGTCAGCGGGTGCGTGAGCTAACGGAAGATGACGCCTGTGCCGAGACGGCCTCTAGCCTAAAGAGGGTCTGGCAGCAGGCGGGTCTCCAAACGTCTTGAGAAAACACGTTGGCAAGGTACATACTACGCTTGCAGAAGGGGCCTCGAGGTGACTCGGTGTCGGCGTTCATGGCTTCATTACCACCAGCCCGGTCCCCCCACCGGGCTTTTCGTGGTGGCAAAAGGACTCCGCGGCCAAGTAGGTGGCGGTGTACGAAGTCCTTGATGTTAGTTTAGTGAGCAGGTGTACTGCTAGCGTCCCTTAACCGCGATGGCCGGGGTTAGTGTTTGATAAGTTGTTATGGGATAAGATATAGAAGGACTTCGGAACGGGACGGGGGCATAGCCCGAAGTCCTTCTGCAATCCAGCTTATCGAGTAGGCGTACCGTCAGCGTCCTACGAGCGTTCCACCAGCCCGGTCCCCCCGCCGGGCTGATTCTTTTGCAGGGGTGGGGTCAGAAGAGCCAGTAGCCAGTAGCCTCACCGGTCGCCGTTTGTGGCGTAACCAAGTCAGGCTAATGCCGCCCTCGCCAGTCGAAAAAGCGCGCCAGCCCGGTTTCCGACCAGGTGTAGCGCCAGAGGGGACGGAGCGGCGCGGGCTCCGGTGGCCTCCTGAGCAGGGGAAGGTGTGAAAAGCGGTTTTCGCCCCGTGGCGGCGGCTCTCCGAGCGTCACCTCCAGAGCACCCTCCATAAATGCCACGATTCTACCCTGGTGGTCCCAGAGCAGGCCCTCGTCGAACCAGCCCAGGTGCTGGCCGAAGGGGCTGTAGACCGACAGGGCGTCGCCGACGGGGTCCTGCGCCAAATAGGCGACCGGCTCGCCGCTCCAGAGATGGACGCTCAAGGTGTCGCCCACGATGTAGGCCCCCGCCGTCGCCGAGGCGTCGTAGAGGACGACCTCTTGCGCCCAAACGCCGGCGAGCAGCAGCAGGCCCGCCAGCACAAGGCGTTTAGATACAGGGCTAGATACAGGTCTAGATACAGCGCCCGCCATCGACTTCCAAGCACACACCGGTGATGAATTCGGCCTCGCTCGAGGCCAAAAAGAGCGTGGCGTTGGCGATGTCAAGAGCCCGGCTCAGCCGGCCCAGGGGAATCCCGGCGATCACCTTGGCCCGCTTTTCGGGCGAGTCGCCGCCGATGAAGTCGTCTAGCAGCCCCGTCTCGCCCATCACCGGATTGATAGCGTTGACGCGTATCCCTTCGGGTGCGAGTTCCGCCGCCATCGACTTGGTAATGGTGATGGCCGCGCCCTTGGAGCCGTTGTACCAGGTCAGCCCCGGGCGCGGGCGCACCCCGGCGGTCGAGGCGACGTTGATGAACACCCCCCCTCCCCGCTCCCGAAAGACAGGCACGGCGTGGAGCGCGGCCAGGTAGAGGCTCTTGACGTTGACGGCGTAGACCCGGTCGAAAATCTCTTCTGGAACTTCCAGCATCGGCCCGCTCCTGTGGGTGATGCCGGCGTTGTTGACCATGATGTCGAGGCCGCCAAAGCGCTCTACGGCCGCGCCCACGAGCCTCTTCACCTCGTCGCTTTTGGACACGTCCGCCTTGACGAAGACCGCCTCGCCGCCGGCCTCGCGCAGTTCCGCAGCGACCCTCTCGCCGCCCTCCTCGGCGATATCGTTGACGATAATCTTAGCTCCCTCCTCGGCAAAGCGCTTGGCGATGCCCGCGCCGAAGCCGGAGCCGCCCCCGGTAATGATAGCAATCTTGTCCTGAAGTCTCATCGTTCGCTCCTGTTGGTGTGGGCCCTGCCCATGCTTGCCCTAGCCATGTTTAAAGGTCACCGTCTTGACGATTGTAAAGCTCTTGAGGCCCTCGAAGCCCTTCTCGCGGCCGAAGCCCGAGCGCTTGACGCCGCCAAAGGGCAGCTCGATCCCGCCGCCCGCCCCGTAGTTGTTGACGTAGACCTGGCCCGCCCTTAGCCGCCGGGCGAGGCGCAGCTGCCGCCCGCCGTCCTTCGTCCACACCCCGGCCACCAGGCCGTAATCGGTGCCGTTGGCTAAGGCGACCGCCTCATCCTCGTCCTCGAAGGGCGCAGCCGCCAGGACCGGGCCGAAGACCTCCTCGCGGGCGAGAGGGTGCTCGGGCGGCACCTTGCCGATGAGGGTGGGACGGACGTAGAAGCCGCCCGCCGGCGCGTCCGCCAGGCTCCCCTGCGCCACGACCTCGAGCCCGTCCGCCCGGGCGCGCTCGAGAAAGGCCAGCACGCGCCCTCTCTGCCGGGCGCTGATGAGCGGGCCGCAGTCGGGTTCGCCTGCGGCAGCGCCTACCTTCAGGCGCCCAAAGGCCTCCCCCAGACGCTCCATCACCGTATCGTAGGCCGAGCGCTCGACTAGGAGGCGGCTGCCCGCCGAGCAGGTCTGGCCGGCGTTCTGGATGGCGGCGTTCACCAGGCTGGGCAGGGCGTTCTCAAGGTCGGCGTCGGCGAAGACGAGCTGCGGCGACTTGCCGCCGAGTTCCATCGTCACCGGGCGGTTGTGAATGGCCGCCGCCTGTTGAACGAGCGTCCCTACCGCGGGCGAGCCTGTAAAAGAGATGTGGTCGATACCCTCGTGCCCGGCGAGCGCCGCGCCCGCCTCCGAACCGTAGCCGGTGACGACGTTGAGGACCCCTTCGGGCAGACCCGCTTCCAGGGCCAGCTCCGCCAGCCTCAGCACCGACAGGCAGGCGTCCTCGGCGGGCTTGACCACACAGGCGTTGCCCGCGGCCAGGGCGGCGACGACCGAGCGGCCGAAGATCTGCGCGGGGTAGTTCCAGGGGATGATGTGCCCGGTCACGCCGTGCGGCTCGCGCAGGGTCATCACGGTAAAACCCTCGGCGTAGGGAATCGTCTCGCCGTGCAGCTTGTCGGCCGCGCCGGCGTAGTACTCGCAGTAGCGGGCGCAGGCGCCGATGTCGCTCTCGGCCTGCGGCGCGGGCTTGCCGGTGTCGCGCGACTCGAGCCGCCAGAGCGCGCCAAAGTGCTCCTGAACGAGCCCCGAGAGGCGCATGAGGACGCGGCCTCGTTCGAATGCGGGCACGCGCTCCCAGCTCGACTCGAAGGCGCGCCGCGCGGTCTTCACGGCGGCGTCTATGTCCTCCGCCGTGCCCCTATGGATCTGCCCGAAGGTTTCGCCGCTGCTGGGGTCGACGACGGGAATGGTCGTCCCCCCGGCGACCGCTCTCGGCTCGGCGTCTAGCGTCTCGCTTGCCATGCTCTCTCTCCTCCCGAACACGCTAACAATAAGTCTAAGGCTTAAATGGTTCTGCCGAGAGCGCTCAGCTTCGCGTCACTGGACGCTTTCAGCTCTAGCGCGCGTAGAGCAGGTCGCGCAAAAAGAGCGACACCTCCGGCACGTAAGTGACGATCATCAGGCAGACGAGCACCACGCCTACAAACGGCAACAGGCTGCCGATGATCCTATCCAGAGGAATCTTGGCGACCGTGCAGGCCGCAAAGAGGTTGACGCCCAATGGCGGCGTGATCATGCCGAGCGCTAAGTTGACGACCATGATCAGCCCGAAGTGGACCGGATCGACGCCGAACGTTAGGGCGATGGGCATGAAAATGGGCGCCAGGACGATAATAGCCGCCGAGGTCTCGACGAACATGCCGACGACGAGGAGAAGGACGTTGATGGCTAAGAGAAAGGCCCAGCGCTCGCCGAAGACGCCCGTCATCCAGGCGGCGATCTGGCCCGGCGCGCCCGAGTAGGAGATGAGAAAGCTGATGAGTGACGCCGCCGCGATGATCAGCATGATGATGGCGGTCGAAATGATCGACTGCCGGAAGATGTTGGGTAGGTCCCGGGGACTTATCTCGCGGTAGACGAGCCCACCCACTAAAAGCGCGTAAAAGACCGCCACCGCCGAGGCCTCGGTGGGCGTAAAGACGCCGCCGTAGATGCCGCCGATCACCACGAAGGGCATCAGCAGGGCCAGAAGCGCCCGTTTAAAGGCCGTTCCGAGCGGCATCCGCCCGCTCCGGTCGCTAGCGCCGAAGCCTTTTAGCGCGCTCAAGACGGCGATAAAGGCGATGAGCGCGCCGCCGACCAACAGGCCGGGGCCGATCCCGGCGATAAAGAGCTGGCCGATCGACACGTCGGTGCTGACGCCGTAGATGATGAGCGGGATCGACGGTGGGATGAGCACGCCCAGTTCCGCCGAGGAGGCCTGCACCGAGGTGGCGAAGGGGCGTGGGTAGCCGCTACGGATCATGGCGGGAATGAGAATGGCGCCGATGGCAAAAGTCGTCGCTACCGAAGAGCCCGACACCGAGGCGAAGATCATGCAGGTGAGCACGCAGGTGCAGGCGAGGCCGCCCGGCATGCCGCCTATTATCGACTTGGCGAAGTCCACCAGCCGCGCCGAGATGCCGCCCGCCCCCATCAGGTTGCCTGCTAAGATAAAAAAGGGGATCGCCATGAGGGGCACCCTGTCGATGCCGGTGAACATGCGCTGGGCGACCAAGAGCAGCGGCAGGTTGGTAAAGAACTCGATGGCGACGATGCTGGCCAGCGTGATCGCTACCGCGATGGGCACGCCCAGGGCAAAAAACACCATGAGGGCTAAGACCAGCGCCGCGTTCACGCCGTCTCCGCCACCGTTTCGCTGAAGAGAAGCCGCTCCGGGTCCCTCACGACCTCGACAAAGCGCGCCAAGACAGCGACGATGCAAAAGGCCGCGCCGACCGGGATCGCCGCGTAAACCCAGGCGATCGAGATCCAGATGCCCGCTAAGGCCTGCAGCTGCACGCGCAGGGTCATCTTGTAGCCCTGCCAGGCTAGGATCACTAGGGCGAGGAACGTCAAGAGCGTCACCACGCTGTAGACCGGCACCAAGAGGCGGCGCGGCAAGAGCCGGTAGACGAGTTCGACCGCGATCATGGCGCCCATCCGAAAGGCCGCCGCGCAGCCCAAAAAGACGAACCAGATCATGATCGAGCGCGCCGCCACCTCGGACCACACCGAGGGGTGGCCGAAGACGAAGCGGGTGATCACCTGGTAAAAGGAGAGGCTGACAGAGGTGGCCAGCAAGAGCGCCGCTAAGTTGTGGACGAAGCCGGTGAGGAGGCGCTCGAGGCCGA
>JALZLY010000301.1 GCA_030858465.1 Deinococcota bacterium | reverse complement strand
GCTCAGGGGCTGGAGGGCGTGGTAGCCGGCCCCCGCCAGGAGGCTGGGCAGGTGGCCCAGCAGCGGCTCACCCCCCAGCGTGACGGGCCGGCCGTCCACGAGCTGGTAGCCCCCGACGGTGGTGCGGCCGGCCTGGGGAAAGGCCGGGGCGACGAGCGCGGGGCCGCGCCCAAGTGCTTTGCGCAACACCCGCAGCTCGAGGACGATATGGCCCCGCAAGGTCGAGTCGATGCGCTTTCCCCAGAGAATGGGTCGCTCGAGCCGCCGCTCGAGGGCGCCGATGCACGCCTTTAGGCGCTCGCCCGCCAGGCTTTCGTCCGCGTCCCGGCTGGCCAAGTCGACGACATAAGCCTGTCCGTCTCCAACCGCAGCCTCGAGGCGGTCATATTCCACGACATGCACGGCCCGCAGCCCTGCCTCGTAGAGGAGCGAGGCGCTGCTGTTGGCGCCGCTCAGGTCGTCGGCGAGATAGACGACGACCGGGCTTTGGGCGGCCGTCGCAGGCCGCGTCACATCAGCCTCCTTCACATCAGCCTCCAAGGTATAAAGCCCAAGGTGCAGGAGGGAGGCTCATTCCCCTGAAGTCCCTTTATGAAGCCCTCTCGAGACCAGCGTCAGCTTGACAGCTCATCAGACATCTGATAGCATTCTGCCACACGCAACTCGGTTAGGTCAACCATCCTCTTGGTTGAGCAGGATTACAGCACATGATTACGGAACGTGATTACGGAACGTGATTACGGAAGGAGGGAAATGCCGCAGCGGCCTGGAGGATCAAACGGCAGGGGTCTCAGCAAGATCAGCACGCCCAAGCTCGTCGACGCCGTCGCGCAAGAGGTTAGCGACTGGATCGTGTCCCGCGAGCTGAAGCCTGGTGAGGGCTTGCCCTCCGAGCAGGAACTGGTGGCGAGTTTCGGCGTGGCCCGCAGCGTCGTTCGCGAGGCGCTGGTCAGACTCGAGGCCTTGGGCATCATCGAGATTCACCAGGGCAAGGGCGCCTTTGTCTCGGCTCTGCCCTTAGCCCTGCTGCTGACGCAGATCCGCCGCTTAGGCCAGCGCCCCGAGGCATTCCTGCCCGACATCTGGGAGCTCCGCGAGATCGTCGAGTCGGCGATCGCGGAGCTGGCGGCGCGGCGGCGCAGCGAGAGCGACCTGGAGAACCTCGAGGCGGCGGCGCAGGGCATGGATGAGGCTATCGCCGGAGGCGAGCTGGGCGACAAGGAGGACGCGCTCTTTCACACTTGCCTCACCCATGCCGCGCACAACGCCGCTCTAGGGCAGGTGATGACGGGCGTGGCCACGCTGATGGACGCGTCGCGGCGGCGTTCCTTGGAACGCCCCGGTAGACCTGAAACCTCCAACGCCGAGCACCGCCTGGTTCTGGAGGCGGTGAGGCGTCGGGACCCCACGGCGGCCAAGGAGGCCATGCGCGTTCACCTCGAGAACGGCCGGGCGCTGACCGCGCTGGAGCTGGAGGAAGCGCTATGAACAGCGGCCGAAATCTCAGCGGCCAAGCGAAGGCATTGTGCGTCAAGGCATTGTGCGTCGAGGCGTCATGGAGGTGAAGAGGGATAGAGTACCGGAAAAACCAGGAAGGCTAGTGAACAGTTCTATCGGCTTCAAAGACATTCAAAGATATTCAAGGAGGAACACCGGCATGATGAAGTTCAGCTCTATGGTATCAACCTTGCTAGCCGCTTGCGTGATGGGCGGCCTGGTCCAGGCCCAGATGACCCTGAACCTGGGCTACTCGCTCTCGCCCGACTCGCACTACGGCGCCGGGGCACAGGCTTTTGCTCAAGAGATCGACCGCTTGAGCGAAGGCCGCATCCACATCGTCGAGCAGCCCGCCAACGCGCTCGGCGGTGAGCGCGAGATGGTTGAGGGCCTGCAGATCGGCTCGGTCGATATGGTGATCACCTCGACCGGCCCCGTCGGCAACTTCGTGCCGGAGATCCTGGTCTTGGACCTCCCCTTCCTCTTTCGCGACTACGAGCACGCGCGCGGCGTTTTGGACGGCGAGATCGGCCAGGAGCTCTTGGAGAGCTTCCCCGAGCGCGGCATCGTCGCCCTGGCCTGGACCGAAAACGGCTTTCGCCATCTGACCAACAACCAGCGCGCGGTGAGGACGCCCGAGGACCTGCAGGGGCTCAAGATCCGCACCATGGAAAACCAGGTTCACATCCGCGCCTTTCAGGCGGCGGGGGCGGCGCCCACGCCGATGGCCTTTCCCGAACTCTTCACCGCCTTGCAGCAGGGCACCGTCGACGGCCAGGAGAACCCCATACCGGTCATCACCTCGGCCAACTTCCAGGAGGTGCAGCGCTACTTGAGCCTGACCGGCCACGTCTACTCGCCGGCGCTGGTCTTGATCTCGCCCTCCGTCTGGGACCGCCTCTCCG
This sequence comes from Deinococcota bacterium, assembly GCA_030858465.1. Taxonomy (NCBI): domain Bacteria; kingdom Thermotogati; phylum Deinococcota; species Deinococcota bacterium. Next base: position 5,776 of record JALZLY010000301.1, on the reverse strand, counting down.
AGGAGGAGCAGGGTTGGTTCAGGGAAGCGGCGAAGGCCTCGGTCGAGGCGACGCGCAACAAGGTGACCGAGGTGGAGCAGGAGGGCATCGAGGCCTTGCGCGCGGCGGGCATGGACGTAACCACCGACATCGACATCGAACCCTTCCGGGCGGCGGTGGCGCCCGCCTATGAGGACTTCACCAGGCAGTACGGCGACGAGCTCCTGGAGCGTATCCGCAACTACGGAGAATGAGGGGGGGCGAATGAGGCCGGCGGCAAGGCCAAAGCTTCTCGAGCACTTTCCGGTTCCCGGGCGTCCGCCCGGGAACCGGCCCGGCCGCTGCGATGGCCGCTGCGATGGCCGCTGCGATGATTAGCGCCTTTCTCGGCCTCGAGCGCTTCTTGACGGGCTTCGTCCACAACCTGGCGGCGCTCATGTTGGCCGTCGCCGTCAGCCTGTCCTTCTACCAGGTGATCACCCGCTTCGTCTTCGGCCACCCCTCGGTGTGGTCGGAGGTGGCCGCGCGCTCAGTAATGATCTGGTTCGTCTTTTTGGGCGCTGCGGCGGCCTTTCGGATGGGCGCCATGATCGCGGTCGAGCTCATCTACCGGCTCTTGCCGCGCCGCCTGCTGGTGCCGGTCTACAGCCTGGTGACGCTGCTGACACTGCTCGCCCTGCTGATCCTGGCCTGGCAGGGCTACAAGATGACCCTGCGCGTACAGCCGCAGACCTTGGCGGGCATCTGGATCTCGATCGCCTGGGTCTACGCGGCGATCCCGGTCGGCTCGGCCTTTTGCATCGTCGCCGTCCTGGCGCGCTTTGTCGAGGTCTTGAGGGACCCAGAGCAGCTTCTCTTCAGCGAAACGGTGGCGGAGACAGCGTGAACGCGGCGCTGGTCCTCGCCCTTATCTTGTTCTTCGCCCTGGGCGTGCCCATCGCGGTGGCGATCACGCTGGCCAGCATCGTCGCCATCGAGTTCTTTACCAACCTGCCGCTGCTCCTGGTCGCCCAGCGCATGTTCACCGGCATCGACAAGGTGCCCCTGATGGCGATTCCCTTTTTTATCCTGGCGGGCAACCTGATGGGGGCGGGGGGCATCTCGGCGCGGCTGGTGGACTTCGCCAAGTCGATCATCGGCGGCATGCCGGGCGGCCTCGCCTGCACCTGCGTCTTGACTTGCATGATCTTCGCCTCGGTGTCGGGCTCTTCGGTGGCGACGACCTTCGCCATCGGCGCCATTCTCATTCCCGCCATGATCCGTAGCGGCTACCCGCGCCCCTTCGCCACCTCGGTGCAGGCCTCCTCGGCGGAACTGGGCGTGCTCATCCCACCCTCGATTCCGCTCATCATCTACGGCGTCAGCACCGACGTGTCGATCGGCCAGCTCTTTATCGCCGGGATCGGGCCGGGTCTCTTGATCGGCGGCGCGCTCATCGTCTTTATCGCCGTCTTTAGCGCGCTCAAGGGCTTCGGCGGCGGCGACCGGAGCGGGCGGATGTCCTTTGGGACCGCCTCTAAGCGCGCGCTGCTGGCGCTGCTCATGCCCTTCGTGGTGATCGGCGGCATCTACGGCGGCGTCTTTACGCCCACCGAGGCCTCGGCGGTAGCGGTCTTTTACGCGCTCATCGTGGGTGGGCTCGTCTACCGCGAGATCAAGCCCCAGGAGCTGCCCGACATCTTCCGGAGGTCGCTCATCTCGACGTCCATCATCATGCTGATCATCGCGGCGGCGTCGCTGATCAGCTTTCTCATCTCCTACTCCGGCGCGCCCACCCAGATCGCCGCCTGGATGACGGGCCTTTTCGACGAGCGCTGGACCTTTCTGTTGGCCATCAACGTGGTCCTCCTCATCGTCGGCATGTTCGTCGAGACCTCGGCGGCGATCATCGTCTTGGCGCCCATCTTCATGCCCATCGCCCTGCAGTTCGGCGTCGACCCGGTCCACTTCGGGCTGATCATGGTCGTCAACTTGGCGCTCGGCATGATTACGCCGCCCCTGGGCGTCAACCTCTTTGCGGCCTGCACGGTCGCCAAGATTCCTCTGGACAGGATAATCGGCAGCCTCTTGCCCTTTGTGGGCGTGGTGTTCTTGTGCCTGATGATCGTCACCTATGTGCCGGAGGTGTCGCTGTTTTTGCGCGACCTGCTCTACGCGCGCTAGAGGTGAAAGCGTCGGGTGACGCTAAGCTAGAGGTGAAAGCGTCGGGTGACGTTGGGCTCGAGCGCTCTCAGCAGTCGGCCCGGTGAGGCTTTAGACTTATCGGAAGAAGGCGAGGAGAGAGCATGGCAAGCGAGACGTTAGACGCCGAGCCGCGAGAGGTCGCCGGGGGGAGCACCATTCCCGTCATCGACCCCAGCACCGGTGAAACCTTCGGGCAGATCAAGAGGGGCACGGCGAAAGACATAGACGCCGCCGTGAAGAGGGCCCGGCGCGCCTTCGAGGGTGGGTGGGAGCGCACACCCGCTTTTGAGCGCGGGCGCATCCTCATGCGCCTCAGCGGCCTCGTGCAGGAGCACTTTGACGCGCTCTGGAGGCTCGAGTCGCGCGACACCGGCAAGCCCGCGCCGCAGGCTAAGAGCGACATCAGCGCCTGCGCCCGCTACTGCGAATACTACGCCGGGGCGGCGGACAAATTGCACGGCGAGACGGTTCCCTACCATGACGGCTTCACCGTCATCACCCTGCGCGAGCCGCACGGCGTGACCGGCCACATCATCCCCTGGAACTACCCCGCGCAGATCTTTGGCCGCTCGGTCGTCGCCGCCCTGGCGGCGGGCAACGCCTGCGTGGTCAAGCCCGCCGAGGACGCCTGCCAGTCAATTCTGAGGCTGGCCGAGCTGGCCCTGGAGGCGGGGCTGCCCGAGGGGGTCTTGAACGTCGTCACGGGTTACGGCGAGGAGGCGGGCGCGGCCCTTGCCGGGCACCCCGACATCGACCACATCTCGTTTACCGGCTCGCCCGCGGTAGGGACGCTGGTGCAAGGGGCGGCGGCGCTGCACAACCGCCCGGTGACGATGGAACTCGGCGGCAAGTCGCCGCAGCTCGTCTTCGCCGACGCCGACCTGGAGAGCGCCCTGCCGAGCCTGGTCAACGCGGTCATTCAAAACGCCGGGCAGACCTGCTCGGCGGGCAGCCGCCTGCTCGTCGAGCGCTCGGCCTACGACGCGGTGATGGAGCGCCTGGCGGAGAGCTTTGGCAAGCTGAGGACGGGCGCCGCCACCCAGGGCCCGGACTGCGGCCCGCTCATCAGCGCGCGGCAGAAGGGGCGCGTGCAAGGGTTTCTCGACAGGGTTCGGGCGGACGGGCTCGAGGTCGTGGCGCAGGGGACCGTGGCGGACGCGCCGGCGGGCGGCTTCTACGTCCTTCCTACCCTCGTCGGCAACGTGCCGCCCGAGCACCCCCTCGCCCAGCAGGAGGTCTTCGGCCCCGTTCTGGCGGCGACGCCCTTCGAGGGCGAAGATGAGGCGGTCGCCTTGGCCAACGGCACGGACTACGGTCTGCTGGCGGGGGTGTGGACGGCTGACGGCGGGCGGCAGATGCGCCTCGCCCGGCGGCTCAAGGCCGGGCAGGTCTACGTCAACAACTACGGCGCGGGCGGCGGTATCGAACTGCCGTTTGGCGGCGTCAAGCGCTCGGGCTTTGGCCGTGAGAAGGGCTTCGAGGGCCTCAAGAGCTTCACGGTTCTAAAGACGGTAACCTTCAAGCATGGCTAGGGCAGCTACAGACAAGGCAGCTACAGACAGGGGTGAGGAATGAGGCTCGAGGACAAGGTAGCCATCGTGACCGGGGGCGGCTCCGGCTTCGGCGCGGGCATCGCCCGGCGCTTTGCCGAGGAGGGCGCCAAGGTCGTGGTGGGCGACATTGCTGAGGAGGGCGGCGAGAGAGTCGCCGGGGAAATTCGTGCCGGCGGCGGCGCGACAGTCTTCTTCAGGGCGGACGTGTCCAAAAGCGACGAGGTCAAGGCGCTCGTGGGCGCAGCCGTAGAGCGCTTCGGCGGCCTCGACATCATGGTCAACAACGCGGGCATCACGCACAGGAACGGGCCGATGCTCGAGGTTTCCGAAGAGGTCTTCGACCGGGTCTACGCGGTCAACGTCAAGAGCCTCTATCTCGCGGCCATCCACGCCGTGCCCGTCTTTCGGGCGCGGGGCGGCGGCGTCTTCGTCAACGTCGCCTCGACCGCCGGGGTGCGCCCGCGGCCGGGTCTGACTTGGTACAACGGCACCAAGGGCGCGGCCATCACCCTCACCAAGTCGATGGCGGTGGAGCTCGCGCCCGACGGGATACGCGTCAACGCCGTCAACCCGGTGATGGGCGAGACGGCGCTCTTCGACGACTTCATCGGCGGCGACTCGCCCGAAAAGCGGGAAAGGGTGCTTGCGGGCATTCCCCTGGGCCGTTTCAGCCGTGCCTCGGACATCGCCAACGCGGCGCTCTTTTTGGCCTCGGGCGAGGCCGAGTTCATCACCGGCGTCTGCCTCGAGGTCGATGGCGGGCGCTGCATTTAGCGCTGTGTCTAGGAGAACCGCGCTGCTGGCAGTCCTGCTGCTGCTCGCCGGTGCCTGGGCGCAAGAGGTCGTCCTCTACGACGCTACGGCTAGCGCCGCGGCTTTCGTCGCAAGCGACACCCTGACGCTCCACCTCTGGAGCGGCGAGCCCGTCGCCTACTTGGAGCGTGACCCCGTGGGCGACAGCTTTTCGGTCTACAGCCCTTACGGCGCTCATCTGGGCTGGTTCGACGAGGGCTTCCTCTGGGACCACGAGGGCCGGATTGTCACCTTTACGGAAGGGGCTTTGGAGGTGGCGGTACGGGCGCCGCCGCGGGGCGAGAACCGCTTTGCGCAGCTACCTCTGCTGAAGCGCCCCAGGGAGGAGGCACCTTTGCGGCCGCTCTGGCGCTACACCTGGTCCCAGCAGGAACTGGCGTGCCTGATAGGCCGGTGCTGAAGCCCTCCCACCTTCCCCTGACACCCCCCCTGACGTGCTTTGGAGATAGTGGCGCTGGAGACAGCGAGGGAGCGGTGACAGTGAGATTTGGCCGCGCCGAGGTGGTATGGTATCCCGGTGTGTTATCTTGGAGACGTCAAGGGAGGTAAACGATGAAGCGATGGACCCTTATGACCCTGGTGCTGCTGTGTTTGAGCGGTCTGTGTCCGGGCGGCCTGGCCTCGGCGCAGCGCGTCTGGAGTTCCCACCCTTGCTGAGAGGCTGAAGATGGGGGCAACCGACTCCGGTAGCGCAACAAGGCTATGCAAACCTATAGAGGAGAGGTACACATGAAACGAGCAGAACTGAAGCCACTTTGCCGATTCCTGGGCTTGATGGTGCTCGCGTTACTCGCTACGGTTTCGGCATCGGAAACCCCTATGGGAGAGGACGTGCCTTACTTTCCGGCGACCCACTCCCATAACGATTACTACCAGCCGCGGCCCTTGTTCGACGCGCTCGAGAGTGGGATGAGCAGCATCGAACCCGACGTGTTTTACGTGGAGATTCCTTTTGTCGACGATGAGGGAAACTCGCGTGCGATGAAAGAGCTCTATGTAGCCCACGATTGGGAAGAGATAGAGGGAGATGCACGCAGCGGGAGAACGATCGGAACCCTTACGGAAAGGTATTTAGACCCTCTCTGGGAAATCTTCCACGAGAGAGGGGGCACTATCTACCCTCAGGGCACGCTTCTTCTCCATGTGGACATGAAAACGGATACCGAAAAGACCTGGAGGCTCCTGCACAACATCTTGCAAAATTACCCTGGGCTCGTGACGAGGTATGACCTGGAGTCGCGCACGGT
>JALZLY010000300.1 GCA_030858465.1 Deinococcota bacterium | reverse complement strand
CCCTGCTCTCGAGCCTCCTGGGCATCTTTTTTCTTCTCACCGGCAGCCGCCACAGCGAGCCGGGGCGCCGTGAGGCGATCACCGGCGTCCTGCTGCTGTGGCTTATCTTTCCCCTCCTGGGCGCGTTGCCTTTTGCCATCTCCGGGGGCTTTGACTTTCTCGACGCCTTTTTCGAGTCGATGAGCGGCTTTACCACCACCGGCGCCACCATGCTGAGGGAATTCGAGGGCTTCCCGCTGAGCCTCTTCATGTGGCGTGCGCTCAGCCAGTGGCTGGGCGGCGTGGGCATCATCGTGTTCTTTATCGCGGTCTTGCCGCAGCTAGCCCTGGCGGGACGGCAGATGTTCTTCGCCGAGGTGCCGGGGCCGACCGAGGAGAAGCTGACGCCCAGGCTGCGCAACACCGCCACCGCCGTCACCGTCGTCTACCTGCTGATCACGGTGGCGGCCATCCTGTCCTACTGGGCGGCGGGCATGCCCTTCTACGACGCCGTCGCCAACGGCTTGACCACCCCCGCCTCGGGCGGCTTCAGCCCCAACGGCCTGTCGTTCGCGGGCTACGACAGCGCGCTCCTGGACTGGCTCGCCGTCCTCTTCATGACCCTGGCGGGCGCCAACTTCGCCCTGCAATACCGGGTGCTGTTGGGCCGCCCTGGGGACCTCTTGCAGGACAGGGAGTTCCAGGCCTATCTGGCCATCGTCCTGGTCGCGGCCGGACTGCTCACCTATACCCTGCGCGACAGCTACGCCCCTTTCGACGCCTTGCGCCACGGCTTCTTTCAGTCGCTGACGATGATAACGACCACCGGCTACGCCTCGGCGGACTTCGCGCTCTGGCCGGAGGACGCCCAGGCCGTCCTGGTCTTCCTGATGTTCGTGGGTGGCAGCGCGGGCAGCGCGGCCGGGGGCATCAAGGTGGCGCGCTGGCTCATCATCGGCGAAAACTCGGCTCGAGAGCTGAGGCGCGCCCTCCACCCCCGGCTGGTCGCGCCGGTGCGGGTCGGCAACCGCACCGTCTCCGAGGAGGTTTTGAGGGCGGTGTCGGCCTTTGTGACGCTGTTCGCCATCCTGACCGCCCTCACCACCGTCACCCTGGCGCTTTTGGGCGCCGACCTGACCACGGCCTTTACGGCCGCCATCGCCTGCGTCGGCAATATCGGCCCGGGCTTGGCGGCGGTGGGGCCGATGCAACACTTCGCCGACCTGCACCCGGTCAGCAAGGCGGTGCTGATCTTCGGCATGTACGCGGGCAGGCTCGAGATCATCACCGTCTTCATCGTCCTGAACGCCGACTTCTGGCAGTTGCCGCGGCTCAACTGGTTCCGGAGGGGATCGCCCTTTCATGACTAGGCGGCGCGCATGAGCTCGTTTCCCCCCACAACCCGACACCCCACCCCATCGCCGCCCCCTTGTCCCGTCCGCTATACCCAGTGCTGTACGACCTGCTCGAGCAGTCGATAAGGATCAGTCGATAGAGTCAGTCGATATCGAAGGTGGCGCGGCTCCCCCTGGGCAGTCGCCAGAAGCGCCGGTTCAAGACCACGAAGAGGGTGACGACCTCGAGCCGGCCCGCGTACATAGCGAAGGTGAGGACGAGGCGGCTGGTCGCGTGCAGGTCGTCGAAGTGCTGCATCGGCCCCACCCCGGCCAGGCCCGGCCCGACGTTGCCGACGCAGGCGATGGCCGCGCTGATGGCGGTCAAGAAGTCCGCCTCGAGCCAGATGAGGACCAAGGTGATCAGCGTAAAGAGGCCCAAGAACAGCGTCAGAAAGGCGACCACGGCCCTCAACACCTCCTCGGGGATGGTGCGCTCGCCGACGCGCACCGGCATCACCGCGCGGGGGTGGAGGGCGCGGTTGACTTCGCGGGCGGTGTTCTTGGCGATGATCAGCCAGCGCATCACCTTGACCCCACCCGCCGCGCTGCCGGCGCTGCCGCCCACGAACATCAAGACCAGGAGGACCGCCTGGGCCTGGGCGGGCCACGCGCCGAAGTCCGCCGAGGCGTAGCCGGTGGTGGTCATGATGCTGACGGCTTGGAACATGGCGTGGCGCAAGGCCTCACCGGGCTCATAGAGCCCTTGCAGGACGTAGAAGAGCAGGGCCGAGGCGCCGAGCAGGATGAGGCCGTAGGCGCGAAACTCGGGGTCGCGCCAGAGCGTCCGGGGCCGGCCCATCAAGGCCTGATACTGCAAGGTAAAGGAGATGCCGGCGACGGTCATGAAGAGGACCGCGATCCAGTCGATGGCGGCGGAGTGGTAGGCGGCGAAGCTGTCGCCCCTCGGGCTGAAGCCGCCCGCCGCGAGCGTGGTCAAGGCGTGGGCCACCGCGTCGAAGGGCACCATGCCGGCGGCAATGTAGGCCAAGGCCGCCAGGACGGTCATGACCAGGTAGACCGCCAGGACGGCGGCGGCGGTGTTGCGCAGCCGCGGCGTCAGCTTCTCCTCGGTGGGACCGGGCATCTCGGCGAAGAAGAGCTGCCGCCCGGCGATGGCCAGCTTGGGAAAGACCGCTACGAAGAGCACGATGATGCCGACACCGCCCAGCCACTGGCTGAGGGCGCGGTACATGAAGAGGCTGAGCGGAAAGGTCTCGAAGTCGCGCAGGACGGTCGCGCCCGTGGCGGTAAAGCCGCTCATCGACTCAAAGGCGGCGCTGACCGGGGTGAGGCCGCCCGAGACCGCGTAAGGAATCGCCCCGACGAGCGGCACCACCAGCCACAGCAGGAGGACGCCGATGATCGCCTCGCGCCGCGCCGGGTCGGCCTGGAGGCTGCCGGCCCAGAGGAGAAGGGCGCCCAGTGCGACCGATAGGCCACCGGCCAGCCCGAAACCTCCCGCCGCCTCGCCGAGGACGGTGGCGTAGAAACCGAAGACCGCGCAGATGAGCGCCAGGCCCATAAGGCCCGCGCCGACGACGAAGGACGCAAAGCGGCCGCGCACCCGCCTAGCTTAAGGCTTTGGGGCAAGCATGGCTAGCGCGCCAGCCAGCCGTGCACCCGCTCGACGGCCTCGAGCGCGGCCACCATGAAGAGGTGATCGCCGTGCTGCACCATCGTCTCGCCGCTGGGGATGATGACCTTGTCCTTGCGCACGATGGCGCCGATCAGGCTCCGCGGCGGCGTGCCCAGGTCTTTTACCATTCCCACGGGCTTTTCATAGGGATAGGTCACCTCGATCACCTCGGCGCGGTCCTCGATGCTGGCCAAGTGATCGAGCTGGTCGAGCTTGAGCCAGTTGAGGACCTCCTGGACGGCAGCGGTGCGCGGCGTCAAGGAGGTGTCGATGCCGACGCGCTCGAAGAGGCGCTGGTTGCGGCTGCGGCCCACCCGGGTGACGACCTTGGGGATGCCGAGTTGTTTGGCCAGGAGCGAGATGAGCAGGTTCTTGCTGTCGTCGTCGGTCACCGCCACGAGCACGTGGGCGTCCTCGATGCGCTCACTCTCCAAAAGCTCCAGGTCGGTGCCGTCGCCCTTTAGCACCATCACCCTGGGCAGGTAGGTGGCCAACTTCTCGCAGCGCGCCTCGTTCTCCTCGATGATGGTCACGTGCATGCGCCCCTGCTGCAGGCGCTCCGCGGTCATGAAGCCGACGTTGCCGCCACCCACGATGACCACGTTTTGGATGTGCTTTCTGGGCGTGAAGCGCGCTTCCAGAGCCTGCATGCTCTGGCTCGAGCCCATGAAGATCACCTTGTCGCCGGGATAGAGGACGGTCTGGCCGCCGGGAATGGCGAAGAGCCCCTGGTGGATGACCCCGACCGCTAAGACGCCCACCGGCAGGCTCAGGTCGAACAGGGTCTCGCCCATGAAGGGATCGCCGGCTTCGAGACGGTACTCGAGCATCTTGACCCGGCCGCCCGCGAAGAAGGCGCTGTCGAGCGCTCTCGGCACCCGCACGATGTCGGCGATCTGGTGGGCCAGGGTGCGCTGCGGCCACAACACCCGGTTGATCACCAGGCCCACGCTCTCCATCGCGCCCTTGTCGGCAAAGGCGTCCAGGTAGCGCTGCCGGGTCACGAAGGCCATCGTCTCCTTGGCGCCCAGGCCCTTGGCGGCCAAGCAGGCTAAGACGTTCACGTCGTCGTTGGTGGTGCAGGCGATAAAGGCGCCGGCCCGCTGCGCGCCAGCCTTGCGCAACTCCTCGGGGTCCGAGCCGCTGCCGACGACGAAGCGGACGTCTAAGTGGTCGAAGCTGTCGGCACGGCTC
>JALZLY010000299.1 GCA_030858465.1 Deinococcota bacterium | reverse complement strand
GAAACGGGTATGGGCTAAAAGCACCGGGATATCATCCAATCGTTCGTTGCTGAGGCTAAGATCTTCGCTCATGATCTGAGCTTACGTCCATTCTTGGAAGTGGCTGTCGATTTGAGCGAACGGTGAGCGCAAGAGGGCGCCGAAGGCTTATCGTAGCTGCTTGTAATAGTTGATCAGCCCGTTGGTGCTGCTGTCGTGGCTGCTCACCTCTTTGTCCCCGCTCAGCTCAGGCAGGATGGCACTGGCAAGCCTTTTGCCGAGCTCGACGCCCATCTGATCGAAGGAGTTGATGTTCCAGATGGCGCCTTGCGTGAAGATCTTGTGCTCGTAGAGGGCGATGAGCGCGCCCAGCGTATGAGGCGTGAGCTTCTTGTAGAGGAGTGAGTTGGTCGGCTTGTTGCCCGTAAAGGTCTTCGCGGCCGTCAGACGTTCCAAGGCTTCGCCCACGTGCCCTTCCCCCTCGAGCTCGGCCCGCGTCTCCTGGGGGGTGCGGCCCTTCATGAGCGCCTCGGTCTGGGCGAAAAAGTTGGCGAGCAGGATGGCGTGGTGGTCGGCTATGGGATTGTGGCTCTGGGCGGCCACCAGGAAGTCACAGGGGATGAGCTTGGTGCCCTGATGGATGAGCTGGAAAAAGGCGTGCTGGCCGTTGGTGCCGACCTCTCCCCAGATGACGGGGCCGGTCTGGTAGTCTACGGGCTCGCCGTCATGAGTCACGCGCTTGCCGTTCGACTCCATGTCGCCCTGCTGAAAGTAGCTGGCGAAGTGCTCGAGGTACTGGTCGTAGGCCAAGATAGCGTGGCTCTGGGCGCCCCAGAAGTTGTTGTAGAGGATGCCCAACAGGCCCATGATGACGGGGATGTTCTCAGCTAGCGGCGCGCTGCGAAAGTGCTCGTCCACCTCGTGCGCGCCGGCTAGCAGAGCCTCGAAGTTGTCCATGCCGAGGTAGAGCGCAACCGAGAGACCGATCGCCGACCACAGCGAGTAGCGGCCGCCCACCCAGTCCCAGAACACGAACATGTTTTCAGGGGCGATGCCAAAGGCTTCGACCGCCTCCTGGTTGGTCGACAGGGCGACGAAGTGCTTGGCGACGGCGGACGGGTCGCCCGCTCGAGCGAGCAGCCAGCCTCTGGCGACGTGCGCGTTCGCCATCGTCTCCTGGGTGGTGAAGGTCTTCGAGGCCACTAGAAAGAGGGTCGTCTCGGGAGCCAAGCCCTTCACGGTTTCGGTGATGTCGGTCGGGTCGACGTTTGACACGTAGTGGACGCGCAGGCGCTCGTGCCCGCAGGGCCTGAGCGCCTGCGTGACCATGCGCGGGCCCAGGTCCGAGCCGCCGATGCCGATGTTGACGATATCGGTGATGGCCTCTCCGCTGAAGCCCCGCCAGGCACCGCTCCTCACCCTCTCGGTGAAGTCGCGCATCCTCTTGAGCACCGCGTTCACTGCCGGCATGACGTCTTCGCCGCCCACGTAGCTGGGCCGGCTCGAGCGGTTGCGCAAAGCGACGTGCAGGGCGGCGCGGTCCTCGGTGGTGTTGATCTTCTCGCCGGAGAACATCGCCGCGATCTGCCGGGGAAGCTCCGCCTCCTCGGCAAGCTCGAGCAGCAGCGCCACCGTCTCCTCGGTGACGCGGTTCTTGGAGTAGTCGAAGAGCAGGTCGCCCAGGCGCAGCGAGAAGCTGTCGAAGCGCCCAGGATCGGCGGCGAAGAGGTCGCGCATGTGGAGGTCTCCCCAGTCCCGCCGGTGCCTCTCCAAAGCCTGCCAAGCCTGGGTATCGGTTATAGACATCGTTGACCCCTCTCTGCCCGCTTGGACACCCGCACGAAATGGATGCGCCTTGGTACCGCGGCTGGTCGTAAGCTCGAGTGTACCTGATTCTCGCGCTCCCGCAGCAGAACTCGTGAGCTCGAGCCGAGACCGGGGCGCGCCGTGCTACACTGGGGTCGTGGTACAGTCCGCCCGCAAGCAGCCCCCGCTCAGCGTCGAAGACTATCTGGCCCTCGAGGCGTCCGCCGCGGTCAAGCACGAGTACGTGGCGGGAGCGCTCCATGCGCAGGCAGGCGCGAGCAGGCGTCACAACCGCATCGCGCTGACTATCGCCTCAAAACTCCTCAGCGCCGCTCACGACACACCCTGCCGCGTCTCCATCAGCGACGTCAAGCTCCGCATCGACGACGGCAATTCAGCGCTCTTTTACTACCCGGACGTGATGGTCGCCTGCGGCCCCGAGCCACAAGACCCGCTCATCGAAACCGAGCCTTGCCTGCTCGTCGAGGTCACCTCGCCCAGCACCGAGAGCATCGATCGGCGCGAGAAATGGCTGAGCTACCGGCGGCTGCTGAGCTTAAAGGTCTACGTGATCGTTCATCAAGAAGAAAGGCGGGTCAGCCGCCACTACCGCGACGAAACGGGCATGTGGTGGCATGCGGAGGTAGCGGGTGAGGGCCTCGTGCCACTTCCCTGCCCGGAGCTAACCCTCTCGCTCGAGGGCATCTACGAAGGCTCGAGCTGACCCTCCGACGCCTGTGCCAGCACCGCCCGTCGCGTCGAGAACAACATGAAGCTTCTTTGACATCATCGCCGCTCTAGCCTGCCCGCAGCATGCCCACGCCCAGGGTGACGGTGCCGACCGTCAGCAGGGCAAAGCCCAGGTAAACCAGCCCGATGAGCTTGCCGGGCCGGGCCGCCCGGGGTGAAGCGACGGAGAGAAAAAACCCGGCGGAAACGAGGATCGGCGCGAAGGCGAGGCTCGAGCGCACCAGCCGCTTCGCCGCCGGGGCGAGCGCCGCGCCGTCCACGTAGAGGAGCCCGACCAGGGCGAGCATCACCAACACGCCGGCGTGGGCGTGGCCGGCGCGAAAGAGCGCCTGACGCAGCGGGTTGTCGAGGTAGCCCGGCAGGCGCGAGCGGATCATCCAGAGCAGCGAGGCGCCGCCAAAGGCGATGGTGGGAACGAGAACGAACAGGACACCGGCAATGCGCATGGAAGCAGGGGACATATCAGGGGACATCAGCGTACCTCCTCAGGTATGGGCTCAGGTATGGCTCAGGTATGGGTTTGGAAAGGGCCGGGGCGTACTCAGGCAAGCTGCCACACCGGCGACGTTCATCGTGCGAACGGACCGGTTCATCTTTGCGCCTCTCATCGTTGCGCCTCATGCTTGGCGATCCACAGCGCTTTGGCCGCGCCGCTGAAGCTCACACCAGCTATGCAGGGTCGTCGCCGGCGCGCCGAGGAGCCGGTTGGCCTCGCTCGGGTCGCCGACCTCGCCGACGCGCTGCATCACCTTCATGAGCGCCAGAGTCCTCGCCAGTCGGCGACCCATAAAGATGGTGTCGAGCGCCGACATGAGCGGCAGGGGCGCGACCATGACCCGCTTGCCGGGCTCGGCAAGGGAGGTGTAGAGGCGCAACGCCTCGGAAATCGTCACCGCCTCGGGTCCGAACACGTAGAGGCTTTTGTTCGCGGCCTCGGGCTTGCGGTAGGCGCTCGACACCATCCGGGCGTAGTCACCCGCGGCCACCATGTGCAGAGGGTGGGGCTGACGGCCCAGCACGACGGCGTACCTGCCCTGAACGTGCCGCGGCAGCGTCTCCATAAAGTAGCTGGGCTTGAAGATGGTGAAGGGGACACCGCTCCGGCGGATCGCTTCCTCGGCTTTCGCTTTGGCCCGTTCCGCCGGAGCGTCCGCGAACGCCTCACCGGCGTACATCCCCGAGAGAAAGCTCAGCCGCGACAGGCCCTGCTCGGCGGCGATGGCCGCGAGGCGTGTCGTTCCCTGGTGCTCGACCCTAGCGATGGCCTCCGGACCCCCGGCGGCTTGCAGGCTGACGTGGACGCCCGCGCAGCCCTCGAGCGCGCGCCTGAGCGAGTCGGCGCTCGCCAACTCGGCCGGGACGTAGCTAAAGTCCGGCCCGAGTTTTTCTTGCGCTCTCTGGACATCGCGCACCAGCAGCCGCACCGCGAAGCCGTCGCGCAGAAGCTGCCGGGCCACGGGCTCGCCGAGCATCCCGGTCGCCCCGACCACGGCAACCGTCTCCTCGCTCACGGCGCGTCTCCTTTGGGTGGTGGTGACGGTGGTGATGACGGTGACGAGCGGCGAAGGCGGCGGGCGGCGGGCCGCAGCATGGCGCGCTGCAAAGCGCGCGGCAAGACCCCCAGGAGTATCATCAGCGACCGGTAGGCGAAGCCGGGAAAGACCAGCGCGCTGCCCTTCTCGAAGCCGCGCAGGGCCTCCCTGGCGCACTGCGCCGCCGACAGCGCGGGAATGGGCGGCCCCGCGTCGAAACCCTCGATCCCGGCCGCCTGGTCGAATTCGGTGTCGACGGGCCCGGGACAGACCTGCGTCACGGCCACGCCCGTAGCCGTGAGTTCCAAGCGGAGCGTCTCGGTAAAGCCGTTGACGAAGTGCTTGCTGCCCACATAGGCCGCGGCGCCGGGCAGCAGCGCCAGACCGGCCCCCGAGCCGATGTTGAGGATGCCGCCCCGGCCCCTCGCCACCATCGGCCCCACCAGCCGGTGGGTGAGCAGGGCGAGCGCTAAGACGTTCACCTGAATGATCTCCTGGACGCGCGCCCAGTCCGCGCGCTCGTAGAGGTTCTGATTGCCCAGGCCGGCATTGTTGACGAGGATATCGATATCGCCGACCTTGTCGAGAACCTCCTCGAGCATGGCGCAGACGGCCCCGGGGTCGCTCAGGTCGCAGGGCGCCAGATAGACGCTCAGCTCGGGGTTGGCCGCCAGCAGTTCAGCACGCAGCGCCCCCAACCGCTCGGCGCGGCGTGCGACCAGCACCAGGGTGCGGGCCCTGGGGGCGAGCTGGCGCGCCAACTCCCGGCCGATGCCGGCGGACGCGCCGGTGATGAGAACGGTGCCGTTGTCGATGGGTGGACGGGTAGCCATGCTAGTCCTTTCGAATTCCGGGAACGACCGGCGAGGCTGCGTCGCGCGCGCCGAGGCCGAACGCCAGCAAGGCCGTCAAGGTCACCGCCCCAAGAGCCGCCAACGCTGTCAGGGTGAGCGCGTCCGGTGCAAGCAGGGGCTGAGCGCGCAAAGCCTGCCAGGTGACGAGCCCGACCAGGCCCAGGTAGCTGAGCGCCACCGTAACGACCATCGCCACGCGGCTGCTCATGGGCCAGCGCCTACGCCTCGAGATGAACCAGCCGACCAGGGGCAGGAGTTGCAAGGCGTGCATGCCGACGAAGTGCGGGACGCGCAGGTCGCCGCCTTGGATGCTCCAGCCCACCACGGGCAAACCGGGCCCGCCGTCAAGAGCGCCGACGGTGTGCGCGCCGACGACCGTAACGGGGCCGCCCGACTGCCAGGAGGCCAGCTGCTGCGCGGTGGGGCTGGTCATCAGAAAACCGAGGCCGAGGCCGATGAAAGTCACCAGCAGCGCCAGCCTGAGCGACCAGGCCCAGGCCGGGTTGTCGAAGCGTTGCAGCGTCACCAGGGCGGCGGCAAGCAGGTTCATCAGCCACAGCACCACGATGGCGACAGCCATCACGGTCCAGAGCGCGGTGTCCAGCGAGCTCGAGACGTTGAAGTGGCTGGTCGTGCCGCGGACCACCTGAAAGACGATGATGAGCATCTCCGCAGCAAAGGCCGCTGCTGTCACGTTTGCAACCACCGCCACCAACCGCTCGCGGCCCTTCACGAAGCCGAGCAGCCACACCAGGGTGAGCGAGTAGATGGCTACGGAGAGGGCGAACTTGCCGGGCTTGAGCCAGGCGGGCGAGCCGGTGATCACCCGCGGGTCGAAAAGGACGCCGGCCAAAGCAACACTCAGCAGGACGATCATCGCCAAGCCGACGAAGGTGAGCGGCGCGTTGGTCGCCCACAGCCGGCCCAAAGAGCGTCTGACGCCGGTGGCGCGGCTCATCCGACTGTTATACGGGCTGTCGCTATACGGGCTGTTGTTATACGGTTGCATGCTCATGATCTTTCCTTTCGTAACATATCTCTATAACTTAATGCTGTTATCTAACGGCCTAAAAAACAACCGCGCCCTCACATCGCGTCACCTGCTCTCGGGTGCCCTAGACCCCGCACGGTCATCGGGAAAAAGACATCGGCCATCTGTGCCGCTTGAACCTCGTCGCAAAAGGGCATGGTGATGGTGAGCGCGACGATGCCGTGGACGCCGGCCCAGAGGGTGTTGGCGTAGCCCGTCGGGTCACCGGGCTTCATGACCCCGGCCTCGAGCGCCTCCTCGACCGCCCTCAGCAGGACGCCGAACGAGTCGATGGGCGGCCTGTGGTCGTCGGGCTTGGGCCGGGTCATGAACTCGCCGCGCTGCATGAACATGAGGCGGTAGTGAACAGGATGGCCGAGACCGAAGCGGATATAGGCGCGGCCGACGGCCTCGAGCCTCTGCCACGGCTCCTCGGCGCTCTCGTAAGCCTTCTGCAGCGCCTCGCCGAAGTGGCTGAAGCCCTCGAGGGCCACGGCAAAGAGAAGCGCGTCCTTGTCCTTGAAGTGCAGGTAGATGGTGGTGGCCGAGTAGCCGATGTGCTCGGCGACTTGCCGCAAGGAGAAGCGCTCGAAGCCGTGCTCGAGGAAGAGCCTCCCAGCAGCGTCCAAGATCGCCCGCCGCAGCTCCTCTTTCCGCTGCGTGCGGCGCCTGGCGCTGGCCTTTTGGATGCGCTCGGCGCGGGTCGGGGGCGTCTCTCTTTTCACAGTGACTCCTTCACAGTGGCTCCAGTTTACTTAACACTGTTAAGTTTGTCAATAGGGTCACAGATGATCCTCTGGCTGTCGCGTTCGAAGGGGTCTGGCCTTAGGAGGGACCGCTCAGGCGCTTGTACTTTAGGAGTGCCTGCCGCAGGAGGTCGTGAGGGAGCGCATGAACGGTCCGACCCTCGACGCCGGTCATCGTCTCGGCGGCGACCAGGGCGTTGACGATGGCCTCCTCGGTAGCCTGCACGGTCGCCGTGAAGAGCGCGTCCATCTCGCCGTTGGGAAGCGCCCGCCAGACCTCCACCCCCTCACGGCGTGCGGGCGCCGCCGTGGAAAAGGCGAGAAAAAGGTCGCCGGAGCCGTTGTGGGCGACGCTGCCGCTGCGAGCCAGGCCCAGGGAGGCGCGCTTGGCGAGGCGCCCTAGCTGGTGGGGCAAGAGCGGCGCGTCGGTCGCCACGATGATGATGATCGAGCCGTCGCCCGAGGCTGTCGTCCCGCGCTCGGGCATGTGGCTGCCGATCTCTCTGCCCACGGGCACACCGGCGATGATCAGCTCCTCACGGCGGCCGTAGTTGGCCTGGACCAGCACCCCCAGGGTGTAGCCGCCATACGCTTCAGCCAGCCGCCTCGACGAGGTGCCGATGCCGCCCTTGAAGTGGTAGGCGATCATGCCGGTGCCGCCACCTACGGCGCCCTCCTGAAAGCTACCGCCCCGAGCCCCGTCGAGCGCCTCAAAGGCATGCTCCGCCCTCACGTGAAAGCCGTCGATGTCGCTGAGCCAGCCGTCGTAGGTCTCGGCCACCACCGGCAGGACGAAGGGGCCGCGCTTCAGGTCGCGCCGGATGAGCCAGGCGATGACCGCGTCCCGCACCGTCCCGACGCTGTGGGTGTTGGTGATCATCACCGGGCCCCCCAACAACCCGGACTCCTCGAGCCAGGCCGTGCCCGTCATCTCGCCGTTGCCATTCAGCGAGAACCAGGCCGCGGGAACGGCTTCGTTCCTGGTCCTGCCCTGGGGCAAGACAGCGGTCACGCCCGTGCGGACGGGGCCAAAGCCGACGCGCAAGGGTCCCTCGCCGGAGACGAGGGTGCAGTGACCGACTTCGACCCCGGCCACGTCGGTGATGGCGTTGAGGGATCCCGTCTCACCCTCGAAGGGCACGCCCAAATCGCGCGCTCTGGGTTTGGGCGGAACAGGTGCCGACTCAGCCGTCATGCGGTCACTCCAACAGGCTGCCAAAGGCAAAAAACGTGCGGCGCTGCGCTTTCCACTCGAGCCTCCGGATCAAGCCTACCCCGCTAGCGGTCTCTCGAGCTTCCAAAGGGCAAAGCTCAGGGTATGCTCTGAAGAGGTGATTTGGGTACCGCGGCGTGTCGCTGTCCGATCCTGCAAAAACCCCGGCACAACGACACACCCCGGCTCGAGCCGGTTTTCTTCGTGTACAACCTCACTCTTGTCGTTTGACCTGATCTGGGACTAGACAGCGCGACCAAGATCGGCTATACCCCGGGTGTGTCGCTGACGTGGCAGTACGGGTTTTGAGTCTTCCTACTAAGGAATTGAAAGTTGGCGCTTTTGCTCCTGGTTAAGATTGCGCCGGAGTTTTGAGTCTTCCTACTAAGGAATTGAAACGTGGTTATCGCGGACCCCGGCGCGTGGCCTGTGCGGTTT
>JALZLY010000298.1 GCA_030858465.1 Deinococcota bacterium | reverse complement strand
TAGCCGGGGGGAAAGTTGCCTTCGCCCGGCCCGCCGCCGCCTTGGCGGAACTGGAGAGCTAGCGTGAACGCCAGCTACCGGCTTCAGTTGCACCCCGGCTTCGACTTCGAGGCGGCCAGGGAGGTATTGCCCTATCTGAGGCGTCTGGGAATAAGCCATCTCTACCTGTCGCCGATCACCGACGCGCGCCGCGGCAGCACCCACGGCTACGACGTGGTCCACCACAACCTCGTCCGCGAGGAGCTGGGCGGGCTAGCGGGCTTCGAGAGGTTGCGCGAGGCGGCGGTGGCAAACGGCCTCGAGATCATCCTCGACTTCGTGCCCAACCACGCCGGGGTGGGGCCGCGCAACGTCGCCTGGCAAGACGTCCTCGCCTACGGCCCCCACTCGCGCTACGCCCGCTACTTCGACATCGACTGGACGCCCCTAAAGCCCGAGCTCACCAACAAGCTGCTGCTGCCCTTCCTGGGCAGTCCCTACGGCGAGGTTCTGGACGGCGGCGAGCTGGGGCTCGTCTTTGAACGGGGCGGCTTCTACCTGGCCTATCACGGGGCCCGCTTCGCGCTCAGCCCCGCCTCCTACGCGCTCATCCTCGAGGCCGCGCTGAGCGACTTCGAGCGCACCGAGGCCTACTGGGATCTCAAGGACCTGCAAGGGGCCTACAGCTCCTTGGAGCCCCAGGAGCTCGAGAAGGCCGAGGCGCTGGGGCTGCGGCTCACCGCGCTCGCGAGCCGCATCGACCTCGAGCCGGTCCTGGCGAGTCTCGGCGGCGAGCGCCTGCACCACCTCTTGGAAGAGCAGTTCTGGCGCCTGGCCTCCTGGAAGACCGCCGGCTTCGAGATCAACTACCGTCGTTTTTTCGATATCAACGAGCTCATGGGCCTGCGCATGGAGGAGCCCGAGGTCTTTTGGGACGCCCATCGCCTCCTGGCCGAACTCCTCGCCAAGGAGGGCGTCAGGGGCGTGCGCATCGACCACATCGACGGCCTCTTCGACCCGCACAGCTACCTCGCCTGGCTCAAGGATGCGGGCGCGCGCAGCGTCTGGGTCGAAAAGATCCTCGCTCACGGCGAGATCCTGCCCGAGGCCTGGCCGGTCGAGGGCAGCACCGGCTACGAGTTCATGAACGACGCCATGAATGTCTTGTTGTGGCCGCAGGGCGAGCCGGCCCTGGACCGCATCTACCGCCGCAGCGTCCGCGAGGCGCGCGACTACGGTGACGAGGTCCACCGCGCCAAGCGGCTGGTGATGGAAACCGCGCTCTCCGGCGAGCTCTTCCGCCTCGCCTACAGCCTCGACCGCATCTCCGAGTCGGACTACCGCACCCGCGACTTTACCTTGGAGGGCCTGCGCGAGGCGCTCTCGGAGGTGGTGGCCTCGTTCAGCCGCTACCGCACCTACTTGCCGCATGACCGCGACGAGGCCGAAGGGGTCATCAAGGCGGCCATCCACGAGGCGCGCCGGCGCAACCCCGCCACCGAGCCCACCGTCTACGACTTCATCGTGCGGGTGCTCCTAGACGAGGTCAAGGAGGAGCTCGAGGAGGCGCGGGCGGCCTGGGTCGGCCGCTTTCAGCAGTACACCGCGCCCCTGGCGGCCAAGGGCGTCGAGGACACCACCTTCTACCGCTTTGTGCGCCTGGCGGCTCTAAACGAGGTCGGCGGCGAGCCCGACCACTTCGGGGTGACGGCGCAGGCCTTTCACGCCCACGCCAGATTTCGCGCCTTTAGGTATCCCAACAACCTGCTCGCCACCGCCACCCACGACCACAAGCGCGGCGAGGACACCCGCATGCGCCTGATCGCCCTGGCCGAGCTGAACGAGGCGTGGCAGGAGCTGGTCGAGGGGTTAAGCGCGCGGGCGCGCGGGCGGCACGTGGAAAAGGCGCCCAGCGACGGCGACATCTACCTCTTCTACCAGGTCCTCGTCGCGCTCTGGGAGGGCGCGGACAGGGACAGCTTGAGCGAGCGCCTGCTGGCCTACATGCACAAGGCCTCGAGGGAGTCCAAAGGGCAGACGAGCTGGCTCAACCCCGACGAGGCCTATGAAGGAGCCCTGGAGCGCTTCGTGAGGGACAGCTTAGAAGACCCCGAACTGCCCGCCATCGTCGGGCCGCTGGCCCGCGATCTGGCCCGCTACGGCTTCCACAACACGCTGAGCCAGCTCGCCCTCAAGCTCACCTCGCCGGGCGTGCCGGACCTCTACCAGGGCACGGAACTTTTGGACCTTTCCCTGGTCGACCCCGACAACCGCCGCGAGGTCGACTACGGGGCGCGCGCAGCCCTCCTGGACGGCTTCGAGGGGCTGCTTCAGAGGCCGGACGCGGATGCTGTCAGGGCAATGCTCGAGGCCGGCCAGGAGGGGCTCAAGCTCTACCTGACGGCGCGGCTGCTGCGCTTCAGGAGCGAGCACCCGAGCCTCTTCGGCGAGAGCTACCAGGCTGACGGCTACCAGCCCCTCGAGGCCGAGGGGGAAGAGGCCGAGCACGTGATAGCCTATCTCCGCGCCGGCGAGGCGGGGGCGATGCTGGTCGTCGTCACGCGCTTTCCGGCCGAGCTCGAGCGCCGCGGCGGCTTCACGGACACCCGCCTGCCGCTCCCCGAGGGCTACCGGGGCCGCGACTGGCAGGAGCTCCTGAGCGGCCAGACCCTCCCTCTGGAGGCTGCGTTGGAACTGAGCCGCCTGCCGCTGCCTTGGGCGGTGCTCTATAGCGCCGCGCCCGCGAACGACGCCCAAGCTGCTCGAACCAGTCCTGACGACTAGTCCCGACGATTAGCCCCGATGGTTAGCGATGTGAGCAGCGAAAAGGAGACTTAGCCGATGACGAAGACGCAAGGAGCTATGCCGCCGACGGCGCCAATGCCCATGGAGCTGCCCGAGGCGTGGTCGCGCGCGCTCATCCTGGCGGTGCGCCCGCAGATAGACGCCGGCCGCTGGCCGGTCAAGCGCGCCCAGGACGAGCTCATGGAGGTGACGGCCGATGTGGTCGGCGACGGTCACGACCTCGTCGCCGTCGAGCTCATTTTCGGGCCCGAAGGTGGCGAGGAACGGTCGCTGCGCATGGCGCCCCTGGGCAACGACGTGTTCACGGGCACCTTCGCCGCCGACGAGCTCGGCCGCTGGCACTACCGGGTGCGCGCCTGGGTGGACGAGTTCGCCACCTGGCAGGCGCTCTTTCGGCGCCGGGTCGAAAGTGCCCTGCGGAGCGGGTATGGGGGAGAGGCCGAAGGGGAACTGAGGAGCGAGCTCTTAGAGGGCGCGGCGCTCCTCGAGCTCGCGGCCAAGGAGGCCACGGGCGAGGATGAGGAGGCGCTTCAGGGACATATTGAGGCCTTCCGCGCGGGCGAGATCGAGCGGGCGCTCGAGGCCGAGGTGTTGGAGCTCGCCCAGCGCAACGACCCCAGAGTGCGCGCCGTGGGGAGTGCCAGCTTGGGGCTGTTGGTGGACCGCAAGCTGGCCAGATTCGGCGCCTGGTACGAGTTCTTCCCGCGCTCGGCGGGGCGTCCGGGCGAGCACGGCACCCTCGACGACGCCGCTAAGCAGTTGGACTACGTCAAGGAGATGGGCTTCGACATCGTCTACCTGCCGCCCGTTCACCCCATCGGCCACTCCTACCGCAAGGGCAAGGACAACGCCCCCAGCGCCCAAGAGGGCGAGCCCGGCAGCCCCTGGGCGATCGGCTCCCAAGAGGGCGGGCACAAGGCGGTGCATCCCGAGTTGGGCGGTCTGGAAGCCTTTGACAGGTTCGTGGCGCGGGCGAAGGAGCTGGGGCTCGAGGTCGCTCTCGACCTCGCCTACCAGTGCTCGCCCGATCACCCCTACGTTAGGGAGCACCCCGAGTGGTTCCGCCACCGCCCCGACGGCTCGATCCGCTACGCCGAAAACCCGCCCAAAAAGTACCAGGACGTCTACCCCATCAACTTCGAAAGCCCCGACTGGCAGAACCTGTGGCTTGAACTGAAAGATGTCATCGCCTTCTGGGCGGGCCGCGGCGTCAAGGTATTCAGGGTCGACAACCCCCACACCAAGCCCTTTGCCTTCTGGGAGTGGTGCTTCAAGAACCTCCAGGAGGAGTACCCCGAGCTGATTTTCCTGGCCGAGGCCTTTACCCGGCCCAAGGTGATGTTTGCTCTCGGCAAGGTGGGCTTCAACCAGTCCTACAGCTACTTCACCTGGCGCTACACCAAGCACGAGTTCGAGGAGTACTTGAGCGAGCTCTTCCATACCGAGGTCCGCGAGATCTACCGGCCCAACTTCTGGCCCAACACCCCCGACATCCTGCCGCCCTACCTGAACCACGCCGGCCGGCCCGTCTTCGAGGCGCGGCTGGTAATGGCGGCGACGCTGTCGGCGGCCTACGGCATCTACGGCCCGGCCTTCGAGCTGATGGAAAACGAGGCTCACCCCGCCCGCGAGGAGTACAAGAACAACGAGAAGTACGAGATCCGCGACTGGGACCTGAACGACCCGCGCTCCTTGAAGGGCCTGATCGCCAGGATCAACAGGATCCGCCGGGAGAACCCGGCCCTGCACAGCAACTGGAGCCTGAGCTTCCACAAGACCGACAACGAGCAACTGCTGGCCTACTCCAAGAAGGACGGCGACAATTTGATCCTGGTGGTGGTCAACCTGGACCCCCACCACACCCAGTCGGGCTGGCTCGAGCTGCCGCTCCATGACCTCGGCCTGAAGCACGACGAGCCCTACATGCTAAAGGACCTCCTGGACGACGAGCGCTACTTCTGGGAGGGCGCGCGCAACTTCGTGCGGCTCGACCCGCACAAGAGCCCGGCGCACATCTTCGAGGTGAGAAAGCGGGTGCGGCGCGAGCAGGACTTCGACTACTACATGTGAGGATACATGTGAGGATGCGGGAGTCGGAGTCCGGCCAAAGGCGAGCCTATTCGCTCTCGGTTCTTGCCGTTTCCGAAGATGCTGCGGCCCACGCGCTTGCGGTTGCTCGAGGACGCAGCTTTGTTTGCGATTCTTCAATCCATGCTTTAGAATCGGGATAGGCAGGAGCGACTTTTTTGTCCACAAGCAGGACCGGCGCGCACTCGTCGTGTCTGCGCGCGACATGACCGAAACGGAGCGGAGGCGGTATGAAGGACGCTAAAACCTCGGTATCCCAGGCCTCGTCCTACCAAGAGATTGGCGATTATTGGGACGCACATGACCTTGGCGACATCTGGGAGCGAACCAAAGCTGTAGCCATCGAAGTAGGCCTTGCTTCGTCCGTCAGGTATTATCCCCTCGAAAGAGGGCTTTCCGAGAGACTTCGTGACCTGGCCAAAGAGCGCGGTGTTTCTCCAGAAACGCTCCTCAACTTGTGGTTGCAAGAGAAGATGCGTGAAGAAGCCGTCAGGTGATGGCATCGACCTGACAGCGCTAGCAAAGTGGACTTGAATAATGAGGCGTTTCTCTCCTTTGTTGAAGGCTACCGCATGGTGAGGAACATTGATCAGGGCGAGCTGAAGTCATTCCGATGTTTTTCAGATGGCCTCATTTGCTCACGTTCTCCAGGTTGCTTCGGGCCCTCGAGACCGGCGAGCAGCACGATGATCCCTCATGGGTGAGGGGATTGCGGGAAAAGCTTGGGGTAAAAGTGAATCATCATGGAAAAATACGGAAGCTGCCCGGTGGGGGCGTGAAGCCAGCCTTCTCGCCTCGCTCGTTCATGGAGTGTTACGCTGAAACGAGATGAAGAACCGGGCTAAAGCGGCTTCTTTACGACGTGAGGTAACTATGGACGAGGTGACTATGGACCCCTTGTGGCACAAGGACGCGGTGATCTACGAGCTTCACGTGCGCTCCTTTTACGACTCGAACAACGACGGCTACGGCGACTTCGCGGGGCTGAGGGAAAAGCTGCCCTACTTGGAGGAGTTGGGCGTCAACACGCTCTGGCTGCTGCCCTTTTACCAGTCGCCCTTGCGCGACGACGGCTACGACATCGCCGACTACTACCAGATCCTGCCCGTCCACGGCACCCTGGACGACTTCAAGGCCTTTTTGGACGAGGCGCACGCGCGCGGCATGCGCGTCGTCACCGAGCTCGTCTTGAACCACACCTCCGACCAGCACCCCTGGTTCCAGGAGGCCCGCGTTCCCGGCTCGGCCAAGCGCGACTGGTACGTGTGGAGCGACTCCGCCGAGAAGTACAAGGGCGTGCGCATCATCTTCAAGGACACCGAGTACTCCAACTGGACCTGGGACCCGGTGGCGGGCGCCTACTACTGGCACAGGTTTTTCGGCCACCAGCCCGACCTCAACTGGGACAACCCCGCGGTCGAAAAGGCGCTTCACGAGGTGATGTTCTACTGGTTCGACCTGGGCGTAGACGGGCTCAGGCTCGACGCCGTGCCCTACCTCTACGAGCGCGAGGGCACGTCCTGTGAGAACCTGCCCGAAACCCTGGACGCCATCAAGCGCCTGCGCAAGGCCATCGAGGACCGCTACGGCCCCGGCAAGATCCTCCTGGCCGAGGCCAACCAGTGGCCCGAGGACACCGTGCCCTACTTTGGCGAAGGGGGCGAGGGCGTACAGATGGCCTTCAACTTCCCCTTGATGCCCCGGATGTACTTAGCGGTGCGCCGCGAGAACCGCCAGCCTATCGTCGAGATGCTGGGGCACACCGAGGAGATCCCCGAGGAGGCGCAGTGGGCGCTGTTTTTGCGCAACCACGACGAGCTCACCCTCGAGATGGTCACCGACGAAGAGCGCGACTTCATGTACTACGAGTACGCCGCCGACCCGCAGTTTCGGCTGAACCTGGGCATCAGGCGCCGCCTAGCGCCGCTCCTGGGCGGCGAGCGCCGCCGCATCGAGCTCATGAACGCCCTGCTGCTATCCCTGCCGGGCAGCCCCATCCTCTACTACGGCGACGAGATCGGCATGGGCGACAACACCTTTTTGGGCGACCGCAACGGCGTGCGCACCCCCATGCAGTGGAGCCCCGACAAGAACGCGGGCTTTTCGCGCGCGCCCTTTCACACCCTCTTCCTGCCGCCCGTCAGCGAGGGGCGCTACTCCTACCAGTTCGTCAACGTCGAGTCCGAAAGGAACAACCCCTACTCGTTCTACCACTTCACCCGGCGCCTCATCGCCTTGCGCGGCCAGCACGCCAGGACCTTCGGCCGGGGCAGTCTGAGGGTCTTAGACGTCGAGAACCCCCGGGTCTTCGCCTTCTTGCGGCAGCATGAGGGCGAGACCATCCTGGTGGTCACCAACCTCTCACGCTTTGCCCAGGCGGCCTCCTTGCCGCTCGCCGACTTCAGCGACTGCGCGCCCGTCGAACTGTTCAGCCAGGCGCCCTTCCCGCCCATCACCGCGGAGGGTTACCCGCTCACGCTCGGGCCGCACTCCTTTTACTGGTTCGTTCTGCGCCCCAAGGCCGCGCTCGCCGAGGACGAGGCCCTGCCCGAGGAGGGCGTGGCCGACATCCTGCGCGCCCTGCCCGTGCTCACCCTGACGGGCGGCTTGGAGACCATAGTCATAGACACCATGGTCCAGGGCGAGTCGCGCAAGGGCTTGGAGCGGCTCCTGCCCGGCTACCTGCGGGGCCAGCGCTGGTTCGGCGCCAAGGAGAGGCCCATCCTTTCGGTGCGGCTCGAGGACGCCGTGCGGCTCCAGGCCCAAGCCTTTTCCGGCTATCTGGCCTTGGTGCGCGTCGCCTACGAAGGCGGCGTCGAGCGCTACTTCCTGCCCCTGGCCCGGATGAGCGAGGAGGAGGCGAGCAGCGCCCTGGCCGAGCGTCCCCAGGCCGCCATCGCCCGGCTGAGCGGTCCCTTCGGCCGCAACGTGCTCTACGATGCGACCGCCGATCCGGCCTTCTGGCTGGCCCTCTACGAGCAGACCCGCGCGGGCTGGAAGGGCCGCAGCCTCAAGGGCCTCTACAGCGCCGCGACGGGCAAGGGTGCCGTCCTGCCGCCGGCAGAGGGCGCGCGCGTGCTTGGCGTCGAGCAGAGCAACTCCTCGGCGGTCTTTGGCAGCGCGGCCTTCGCCAAGCTCTACCGCAGGCTCGAGGAGGGCCCCAACCCCGAGGTCGAGATGCTCAGCTACCTGACTAGCGCGGGCTTTCCCTTCGTGCCGCGGATGCTGGCGCGGCTCTCGTTCAACCGCGGGCCCCTGGAACTCAGCCTGGGCGTGGTGCAGGACTACCTGGCCGGCGACGGCGACGCCTGGGGTTACGCGCTCACCGAGACCTCGCGCTACTTGAACCGGGTGAGCGACACCGCCTTGCCGAGCGAGCTCTACCCCCTGCCGGGCCAGCCCATCCCCGCCTGGCTCGAGCACAGCGGCGGCGACATCCTCCACATGGTCCGCCTGCTGGGCGTCCGCACCGCTGAGCTGCACCTGAGCCTCGCCAAGGCCGAGACCCCGGCGCTGAGGCCCGAGCCCACCGAGGCCGGCGACCTCTTGGCGCTCCGTGAGCGCGTCCATGCGCGCGCCGAGGAGGTGCGTCTGGCGTTGACGGAGAGAGGAAGCGAAGGCCGGCCGGCCGACGACCTCTTCGCGCGGGGCCTCGCCAAGCTGGACGAGCTGAATCCGGAGACCCCGGCCGCGCCAGGCGGCTGGCAAAAGATCCGCGTCCACGGCGACTACCACCTCGGCCAGGTCCTGATGAGCCAGGGCGAGTACTACCTGCTCGACTTCGAGGGCGAGCCCGCCAAGCCCTTGGCCGAGCGCCGCCGGCGCGACCAGGCGCTGCGCGACGTGGCGGGCATGCTGCGCTCCCTCGATTACGCCGGGCTGATGGCCTGGCGCAGGCACCTAGCAGAGCATCCCGAGCTGGCGAGCAAGGATGGCGACTTAGAGACCTGGGTGGGGTCGCTCACCCGCTGGAGCGAGGCGGTCTTCTTGGACGCCTACTACGCCACCGCCGGCGAGGCGAGCTTCCTGCCGCCCGCGGGGGTCCGCGACCGCCTCGTCTGGGCCTACCAACTCGACAAGGCGCTCTACGAGGTGCACTACGAGCTCGGCCACCGCCCCGACTGGGTGGACCTGCCGCTCAAGGGCTTGAGGCGGCTCCTGACGGAGCTGTAGGAGGTGGCGCGCTACCAGGCCCTGCTCTGCGCCGCCATGCTCGCCGCCGGCCGCCCCCTCACCCCAAAGGAAGCCGCGGCCCTGCTGGGCGTCTCCGCCGACGCCGTGGCCGGGGTGGTCGGCGAGCTTCAGCGGCTGCTCGAGCGCGAGGACTTGGGCCTCGAGGTCGAGGAGGTCGCGGGCGGCTACCGCCTGGTCGTCGACAGGACCCTGACCGCCGACCTCGCCGGCCTCTTGGCGCCGCCGCCCCTGCCCCAGCTCTCCGCGGCGGCCCTGGAGACCTTGGCCCTGGTAGCCTACGGGCAGCCGCTCACGCGGGGCGAGCTCGAGGCCGCCAGGGGCGCGTCCTGCGGCTCCACCCTGGACACCCTGCAAGAGCGCGAGCTCATCAAGGTGATCGGCCGCAAGGACGTCGTCGGCAAGCCGCTGCTTTACGCCACCACCGCCAAGTTTCTGCTCGAGTTCGGCCTCAGATCTTTGGGCGATCTGCCGCCCTTGGGTGAGCGGCCCGCGGAGTTTTTGCGGGGCTAGCCAAGGCTTTAGCAGGCGAGCGGAAACAGCCGCGCCAGGCCTGGAGGGCGTCAAAGAACCGCGCTAGCGGCGCCCCGCAATTTGCCCCCCATTTTTATTGTCGCCCTGGAACTTGGGCCAGGGCGACGCCGCCAAGCCCGCCGAGTCGCTGTAGATCGCATAGAGCCCATCGCTCGAGCCGATATAGACCGTGCCGTCGGCCAACAGGGCCGGCGAGGAGGCGCTCATCGTGCCCGCGCCTCCGCTCGAGTACTGCCACTTGAGCTTGCCGTCGGGGCCGATGGCGTTGAGCTGGCCGTCCTCTTCGCCGCTGAAGGCCAGGGCCGAGGAACCCAGATAGACGGTCCCGTCGGCGCCGACCGTGGGCGCGCCGAGGAGGGCGCTGCCGATCCCGTAGTGCCAGCTGAGGCGGCCGTTGGGCCTGATGGCAGCGAGGACGCCGGCATAGGGGCCGTAGGAAAAGGCCACGTAGACGGTTCCGTCGCTGCCGATGACGGCGGGCGAGCTTGCCGACGCGCCTTCCGTCGAGAATTGCCACTTGAGGCGACCGTCGGGCCTGACGGCGTAGAACCAGTCCTCATCCGTCCCCACGTAGACGGTGCCGTCGGTGCCGACCGCGGGCGGGGTGGTCAGCGCCGTCTCGGCCTGGTAGCGCCACTTGAGGCGGCCGTCGGGCCCAAGGGCGTAGAGGCTGCCGTCGCTCGAGCCGGTATAGACGGTGCCGTCCGCGGCGACGGCGGGCGAGGCGGTTATGTGGTCGGCCTGGTAGCGCCACTTGAGGCGGCCGTCGGGCCTGAGGGCGTAGAGGCCCTTATACGAGCCGATATAGACGGTGCCGTCGGCGGCGATGGCCGGCGAGGCAGAGAAGATCGGCCCGATCCGATAGCGCCACTTGAGGCTGCCGTCGGGGCTTACGGCGTAGAGGCGGCCGTCGGACGAGCCGATATAGACGGTGCCGTCGGCGGCGACCGCGGGCGCGGCGTAGAGGTCGCCGCCGGTCGCGTAGCTCCACCTCAGGCCGCCGTCGGGGTTGACGGCGTAGAGGCGGCCGTCGCTCGAGCCGATATAGACCGTGCCGTCGGCGCCGACCGCGGGCGAGGAGGCGTCCGCACCGCCGCCGGTCCGGTAGCGCCACTTGAGGGTGCCGCTGGGGTATGTCTGCCAGAACGCGGCGTAGAGGTCGGCTCCAGCTGGGGCCCTGGCCGCCCGCACCCTTTGCCCCGTGGTCAGGTCCACCGCGTAGACGTGCCAGCTGCCCTCGCGCTTTAGCCCGTAGCTGAGAAAGCGCCCGTCGGCCGTCAGGTGAGGGTGACGGACGCCGTCTCGGCTGGAGACGACGCTGCTGAGGGCGCCGCTGGCTATGGTCTTGACCCGCACCCGGTCCGCCCGGCCCTGCTCGGAGCGGCGCTCGAGCCACGCTACCTTGCCGCCGTCGTTGCTCGAGCTGGGGTGCATGAGCGTGTGCCCGCCGGTAAAGACGCTCACATAGCTGTTGGCCGCCCTGTCGTAGAGCATGATCTTGGAGTCGCCGGCGCGCAGGCGCACCAGGGCGACGAGGTTCCCGTCGCTGCTCACCGAGGGCTGGACCTGAGCGGCGCGCGCCTCCAGCATGCGCTCCTGCCCGCCGGCACGGTAGTCGCGGATAAAGACGGCGCGCCTGCCCTGTGGGCTCGTTCCCTCCCAGACCAGCGTCCTGGCGTCCGCCGACATCGAGACGTTGCGCTCCGCGTAAGCGGTCCTGGTGAGGCGGCTCACCGTGCCGGCCCGCAGGTCGCTCCGGTAGACCTCATAGTTGCCGGCCTCCAGGAGCATGGTGAAGACGAGCCTGCTGCCGTCCAGGCTGACCGCTACCGACTCGATCGCGCGGACGCCTCCGTAGACGGCCGTCTTCTTGCCGCTCGCCTGGTTCGCCAGCCACAGCTGCCAGGGCAGGTCGCCGGTGGGGTCGTGCCGCACATAGGCCAGGTAGCCGCCGGCGTTCGGCAACACCGCCTGGGACGTGACGCCGTCTTCGGCCCCGGCTTCGGGCAGCTCGCTCTCGGGGCCGTCGGGCACCTCGCCCGCCTCGCTGCCCAGGAGCGCTTCCACGTGCCCGGCGAGCTCGAGCGCCGCGCTGCCGATGTCCGCGTCGGTGAAGAGCGGCGGCTCGTCGCCCATCGGTGCCTCGGACAGCGGGCCGGTGCAGGCTGCCAACAGCAGCAGGACGAGAATCAAGGTGAGTGACCGGTACGGTTTGTTGTTCATGCGCGACCCCTCTCAAGGCTCAACTGACTTATATCGCACCTCGGCGCGTTTGAACATCCTCCTAAGCGTTAAGCAAGCCTTAACACTCGAGAAAGCACGACGCCCACGGGCTGGAGCCAAAGCCATGCCGGGTGAGCCAAGCTCGAGAAGGTGAAGACCAAAAGCGCTTGCCCTCATCCTTGGGTCAGGGGTATACTCCGGGGGCGTGGCGCGAACAAGGCCGCG
This sequence comes from Deinococcota bacterium, assembly GCA_030858465.1. Taxonomy (NCBI): domain Bacteria; kingdom Thermotogati; phylum Deinococcota; species Deinococcota bacterium. The sequence goes on along the minus strand of JALZLY010000298.1, from coordinate 2,864 downwards.
ACCGACAGGCGTGGCGATGTAGCTCAGCTGGCTAGAGCGCACGACTCATAATCGTGAGGTCGAGAGTTCAAGTCTCTCCATCGCTACCAAAGAAAACGAAGGACGCGACAGCAAGCCGCCGGCTTTCGCTTCAACCGGCGGCTTGCTGATTTGTTGGGCGGATGGTGTTTTGAAAACTTCAGTGGATTCCGTGCTCGAGGTCGGCAACGAACGCGCCGCCTTCACAGTGACCAAAGAGGCGGCGTTCGTCTGTTTTTTGCCCTGCTGCCACACCAGCTCACCCCACGCCGAGAGCGTGACCTGGCCGTCTACTCTAAAGAGCAGCGTGGCTGGTGCCGCAGGACGAGACCACGATTTTCGGTTTATTCATCGATAATTTCACAGAGTTCCTTGTAAGCATTGAGTTTACCAAGCTTCGATATTTGAGCCCGCTCGAGAATCGCTTTCATCTCGGTGGCCGCCTGCCGTTTCTCCGACTCAGCAGCGTCGAGGCGCTTGAGTTTGTCCACAAAACCTTGAGCGCGAGCCTTCACCTCTTTGCCGCGCACCCGGCGCAGACCTTCGACAAGCTCGGTCGTAGGTGAAGCCCCTTCAAGGGACGTTGTCTCAGGCATCGTCCCTTGGGCGCCGGCGGGCTGAGCGGGGTCTTTGAAACGCCCATAGCCCACCGCCGTCTTCGCCCCCGCGCCCAACCACTCGAGCGCCTCGGAGAGCCACGCCTTGACCCGTTCACAGTCCTTCTCGTCCTCTTCGTTCTTGCGCCGCGGCATGATGCCAAAGAGGAAGGTCGCGCCCTCCTCGACCACCAGAAAGGGTACGGGAACGGGACTATGCCAGTCGGCAGGGGGCGTTTGACCACTATCATCTTGGTAGTACTGTCCATAGTGCGGCGTCATGACATCGACCTTGAGCCCTACCGGGTAGTGGGGAATGGCGTCCAAAAAGACGACCGAGCCAACCTGAAAGTTCTTGTCCTTGTCGCTTTCACTGCCGAAGACGCGCTTCAAGGTCGCAGCATCGGAGCCCAGCCAGTGCCCCGCCCACGCCCGCACCATCCCCTTGACGGACGAGCCGGGCAGATAGGGCGTTGCCAAAGTCTGGTGCCAAGCGAAGCCGTTCTCCACCGGGTGCTCGCGGCCCAGACCGGTCACGAAGTCGCTGGTGAGCTGGTAGGGGAGGGGCGTCTGCCCGCAGGCGCTCAGCAGCTTTGCGAGGCGCTCGGCGTGTTCCTTGAGCTGTTCTCGCTCGCCCACCGCGCCACTAGTGACAGTCTCGACCCAGCGTTTTTTGCCCTCATCGCCCAGTCCTGTCCAATCGCCCTGCCACTCATCACAGAACTTGTCATACCAGAGTCCGGCGTGACCTCCTTTGCGCGCCACATTCTGCGCTGCTTCCTTGTAGAGCGGGCGCACTAGTCGGGCTCCTCGCCGCCTTCTAAAAAGGCGTCGGCGAACTTGCGCAGCCACTCGAGGTAGGCCATCGCCTCGGCCTGAGCGTGAATATAGCGGTCCTGGTCGTGCTCTACGATGGCTCTGAGCAGGTCGGCTTGACGGTAGTTGCGGTAGGGAGCGTCATCATCATTGCCGCACAGCCACGTCGCCATGTGGTCGTAAAGCTCCCCGTAACCATCTCTCTTGCCTTTGCGCGAGCGCACCGTAGCCACCGCTTGGCCCAGGCCGCTCATGAGGATGTTGGCGGGAAGCGCCTTTACGTAGCTCTTGTAGTTGCCGTAGCCGCCTTTGCTCTGAAGCCCTTCGATTTTGCCTAGCGCGTGCGCGGCGCGGCGCTGGGCTAAGGTCTGGCCGCTCATTCTCCCGCCTCCGGCCAGCGCAGGCTGAACCAGCCCTGCCCCACGGTTTCGTTGCCGCCGACTTGCAGGTAGTCGCCGATTTTCCGCACGTCCTGTAGGGCGCCCTTGCCGTTGCGCTCGGCCAAGACCGCGTACATGAGGGTGTCGGGTGGGAGCGTCTCCTCGTACCAGAGGTTGTTGCTGGTCTTTTTGTCTGTGAGTTGATTGCGTGCCTGCACCGCCAGCCCGTAGCGCGCGAACCAGGCGAAGTCGTCGTCACTGAGGATGGCGAGTTGCTCGTTCAGGCGTCCGGCGGTGGTGCCGTTGGGGATGAGCTGCTTGAGTGCGTTCACCAGGGTTTCACTCGGCTTGTCCGCAATCTCGAAGCTGCGCTCCTCGAGAAAGAGTCGCCCCGACCCTTGGCTGCACACCGTTTTCTTCTCGACTTTGGGAAGCTCGAACTCGCTGTCGTCACCGCTCCGCTTCAAGTCACGCTGCAAGCGCTCGAGCAGGTGCGGGCAGGTCAGCCACTTGTAGGCGCTCGAGAGGCTGCGCACCGGCAAGAGAAGAAGGCGGGCGTCAGCGATGAGGACGTTTCCGGCATTGTCCTGCTCGCCGAAGATGGCCTTTGCTGCTTCCTTGCCCTCTTTGTCTTCAAACGCTTGGCGTAGTGCCCCCTTGAGGCTCGAGCCCGCCACGAAGGGGTAGCTGGTGGCGGCTTCTCGAGCCACCGGCAAGTCAATCGCCCCGACGTTTTGCCCCGTGCCGGGGTGGACGAAGGTTTCCGCCAACATGCCGACGATGATGTGCTTCATTCACCACGCTCCAATCAGGATTTGCCCGTAGCCCCAGGCGGTCTTCTCGCCGATGTGCCCGCCATGCCGTTGCTTGGCGGCGGCCACTTCACTCGCTTCTGCCTCCACAAACCACACGCTGCCCGCGGGCAGGTGCGGGACCAATTCCTTGGGCTTTCTTTTCTCGCTGTCCCAACCGCCAATCATGACCGGCTTGCCGACGCAGGCTGAGATAATCTCTCCCGGCAACCCCGGCAGGCTGCCGCCCGGCGTCCTCCAGC
>JALZLY010000297.1 GCA_030858465.1 Deinococcota bacterium | reverse complement strand
CCATGTGCGTTTCATGCCTTACTCCTTTCACTATCTTTACAGTGTCAGGATACGTTACAATCTTTACGATGTCAAGTTATGGGTCAAGTTGTGAGTAAAAATGCCGCCTACCATCACGGCGACCTCCGGCACGCCCTCCTCAAAGCCGGCCTCGAGCTCCTTACAGAACGCGGCGTCGACGGCGTCACCCTCCGCGAGGTCGCGAGGCGTGCAGGCGTCAGTCACGCCGCTCCCTATCATCACTTCCCCGCTAAGGCCCGCCTCATCGAAGCCCTTGCCATTGAGGCTTTCCACGCCTTTACCCGCGCCCTCCAAGGTGCGTGGGACACCACAGCTGGACCTTCCATCAGTCGCTTACGTGCTATCGGCGTCGCTTACGTTCGCTTCGCGCTCGAGCACCCCGCCGAGTTTCGTCTCATGAACCGTCCCGAGTTGCGCCAACGCAAGCAGGAAGCGGACCAAGACGTCACCTCTATCGCAGCGGCGGCACACGCCCCTTACAGCGTGCTCCTAAGCGGCATTCTCGTCTGTCAAGAGGAGGGCCTCATGCCTCCGGGAAATCCCGAGCCGTTCGCACTGGCGGCCTGGTCGCTCGTGCACGGGCTGGCGGTGCTGGCCATGGACGGCCTGCTCGACAATGACCCCCTATCCATCCACGAGGGAGAAAAGCTCGCTCAGGCAGTCACCGGGGTGTTAGGACAAGGGCTCATGGTGCGCTGACGAAACAAGACGAGAACTTCCAGAACGCCTACGGGCACGCCGTGAACCGTGACAGACTTACGCCACCGCCAACATGCGCGTCAGCGACGCGGTTTAGGAAAAGGCAGTTTTAAATCGGCGCGGTCTGCAAGCGGCCCTCACATAGCAGCCCCCGCGTAGAGGCTAGCGCCAGCCGTAGGAGGCGGCGGAATCGGAGTCGGGGGCGGTGTAGCGGGGTGACTCGAGCCAGCCCGCCAAGTAATCCTTGAGTTCGCCCATACCCTCACCCGTCACGGCGGAGACGGCTTGCGCCTCATAGCGCTCCCCAAGCTGGCGCAGCACGTCGGGGTCGGCGATGTCGCCTTTGTTGATGACCACTAAGCGCGGCACCTCGAGCGCCAGGTCGTCCAAAATCCGGTTGACCGAGGCCACCCGGTCGGGCGCTCCTGGGCTCGCGCCGTCGACGACGTGGAGCAGCACGTCGGCGTCGTGAAGCTCCTCTAAGGTGGCGCGAAAGGCGTTCACCAGCTCGTCAGGGAGGTCGCGGATAAAGCCGACGGTATCGGTAAAGAGCACCTTGGCGCCCCACTGGCCGAGGCCGGGCAGCCAGCCTTCCCTAGTGGTGGGCCTCAAAGTGGCAAAGAGCCTGTTCTGGCTCAAGACGTCGGACTTGCTGAGCGCGTTAAAGAGGGTGGACTTGCCGGCGTTGGTGTAGCCGACGAGGGCGATCACCGGGGTTAAGGAGCGGGTGCGGCTCTTGCGGCGCTCGCTCCGGCGCTTGCTTATCTGCGTCACCTCGCCCTCTAAGGAGGTGATGCGGTCGCGGATGCGGCGCCGGTCGACCTCGAGTTTGGTCTCGCCGGGTCCCCTCGTGCCGATGCCGCCTCCCAACCTGCTCATGGCCTCGCCGCGGCCGGCTAGGCGGGTGATCTGGTAGTTGAGCTGGGCCAGTTCGACTTGCACTTGCGCCTCGCGGCCCCTGGCGTTTTGCGCGAAGATGTCGAGAATAAGCTGGGTGCGGTCGAGCACCTTGAGCTTCGTCTCCTCTTCGATTTCTCTAGCCTGAGCGGGGTTTAACTCGCGGTCGAAAATGATCATATCGGCGTCTTCGTGATACGCCGTAGAAACGACCTCTTGCAGCTTGCCGCGGCCAATTAAGGTGCGCGCGTCGGGCGTCTTGCGGTGCTGCTGGCTGCGCTGAGCGACCACCGCCCCGGCGCTACGGGCAAGCTCGCTCAACTCGTCGAGCCTGGCGTCGCTCTCAAAGAGGTCTTCCCCGGTGTTGAGCCCCACCAGCACGGCGCGTTCCTTACTCGAGCGCGTGGTCTCGCGGGAGGTGGCCGAGCGCTGCATCTCCTCCTCGAGGCTCGTTATCAGCTCTAAAATGTCGAGCTGCTCGAGCTGGTGCACGGCTCTGGGCTCATGGATAATCC
>JALZLY010000296.1 GCA_030858465.1 Deinococcota bacterium | reverse complement strand
TCACTTAGAGCAGTCCGAAGAGGCCAAGGTCGTGTAAGAGCGCAGCACGGCGCAACGTAGTCATGTCTGGTGCGCTGAGGCCACAGGTGCAAGCAGCAGCCTCCGCGAACACGGCGACCCCCGACGCGTGACCGCGCAAGAAAGGCACTTTCAGATCGACCATGTCGGCAAAAGCGTGCGCCACCTCGTCGAGGCGAACCTCGGAGATCCACCGGTGCGGTTGTGGTTCGGCCTCAACCACGGCTTGGCAGGCGTCCACGGCGACGATCTCCTCGAGCAGCTTGGGCCCGTGGCGGAGGAACACCGCGGCAACTTCAGGGTCGAGCGCGCCTCCGGCTAGCCGCCACACGGCGTCACGGGCGGCCTCGAATCCACCGACCATCTCAAAGAGCACGGCCTTGAAGGCGACTTGCGTCACCCGCAGGGGCAAGGCGATGGCTTCACCCTTGAGTTTGTGCGGCGCGCCTTGGCCATCCCAGTGTTCGAAGGTCTGGTTGAGGGCCTCTTGCACCCCCGCGCCCAAGCCTAAGCGCTTGGCGATGAGCACGGCCACGTCGCAGTGCGAGGCGGCCATCTGCCGGTCGAACTGTGACCCTTGAGCAACCGCGCGGGCAACGATCAGAACACGCCTTAGCGGTGGGGCGTGACGACCCGGCTCGAAGAGCAGAAACGGCATGGCCTCTCGCGGGTTGCCAAAGTCAACTTTGGCCCCGCCGTTCCTCAAGGCGATGTCATCGCCACCGAAAAGCGCGGCCTCCTCGTGGGCGTAGGCGGTGCAGCCCACGAACTTCAGCAGCGCCGTGTAGTAGACATCCCTGACTGTCTCCTCGGCAAGGCTCATAAGGCGGGCCAACCGTGTCGCCAGCAAGCACGAGCGCATCGCCTCTTCCTTGGGCATGCCCATGCCCAGGTCGAGCACCAAAGAGAGGGCGGCAAGTAGGTCAGCCAGCCGCAAGTGGCTAGAACTCATCTCAACAATACCTTTCACAGACTTCGTGCATCTAATCTTACCTGCTCTAGAGGGTAGGGCCACTAGGCCCGAGCTCTAGAGGGTAGGGCCACCAGGCCCGAGTCCTGGCTCGCTACAAACCCATTTTGGGCTTGGCCCAAAGCTGCGTCGGTGGCATGTAAGAACCTTTAGACGTCGCCCGACCTAGGCCTTGTACGACCCCGAGGTAGCCTCGCCACCACGTCCCGTCCAGTCACTGTGGAAGGACTCGCCGCGCGGCTTGTCCACGCGCTCATAGGTGTGCGCGCCAAAGTAGTCGCGCTGCGCCTGGATGAGGTTGGCTGGTAGCCGCGCGTGCCGGTAGCCGTCGAAGAAGGCCAGCGCCCCGGACATGGCGGGCGCGGGAAGGCCCAGCGTCACCGCCTGCGCCACCACCCGCCGCCAGCCCGCCTGCGCCTGGGCGATGGCCCCTTTGAAGTAGGGGTCGAGCAGGAGGTTCTGAAGGTCCGGGTCGCGCTCGAACGCCCCTTTGATGTCGCCCAGGAAGACCGAGCGGATGATGCAGCCGCCGCGCCACATCATGGCGACGCCGCCGTAGTTGAGCTTCCAGCCGTACTCATGGGCGGCCGCGCGCATGAGCATGTAGCCCTGCGCGTAGGAGACGATCTTGGAGGCGTAGAGCGCGTCGTGCAGGTCGGCGAGGAATGCCTGCCTGTCTCCCTCGAACGCTCCCTGTGGTCCCTCGAGCTGTTTCGCCGCCTTCACGCGCTCGTCTTTTAAGGCCGACAGGAAGCGCGCGAAGACCGCCTCGGCGATCAGCGTGAGCGGCACGCCCATGTCGAGCGCCGCCGCAGCCGTCCACTTGCCGGTGCCCTTTTGGCCGGCGCTGTCGAGGATCTTCTCGAGGAGCGGCTCGCCGTCCTGGTCCTTTATGCCCATGATGTCGCGGCTGATCTCGATAAGGTAGGAGTCGAGCTTGCCCCCGTTCCAGTCAGTGAAGACCCTCTGCATCTCCTCGTGCGTCATGCCGAGGCCGGACTTCATGAGGTGGTAGGCCTCGGCGATAAGCTGCATGTCGCCGTACTCGATGCCGTTATGCACCATCTTCACGAAGTGTCCCGCGCCGCCCTCGCCCACCCAGTCGCAGCAGGGCAGGCCGTCCACCTTGGCGGCGATGGCCTGGAAGAGGCTCTTCACCTGCGGCCACGCCTCCACTGAGCCGCCGGGCATGATCGACGGGCCGCGCCGCGCGCCCTCCTCGCCCCCCGACACGCCCGTGCCGATAAAGAACAGGCCCTTGGCCTCGAGTTCTTTCAAACGCCGGGCCGAGTCGGGGTAGTTGGCGTTCCCCCCGTCGATGATGATATCGCCCTCCTCCAGAAGCGGCACCAGCCTCTCGATGAAGCTGTCGACGACCTTGCCCGCCTTGACCATCAGCATCACGCGGCGAGGGCGCTTCAGGGTGCCCACGAGCTCCTCGAGCGTCCCCGCGCCGATCACGCTCGCCCCAGCCGCCGGACCGGCCAGAAAGTCCGTCATTCTCGAGGTGGTGCGGTTGTGTACGGCGACCGTGTAGCCGTGGTCGGCCATGTTCAAGACCAGGTTCTGACCCATCACCGCCAGGCCGATGAGGCCGATGTCCGCTCTGTCAGGCATGATGCACGTCCTTTCCCTAGAGGATAAACCCAATACTCAGCTGTCTTTCTACCCAGTGTGTTTATACCAGATGCCAGCTGTGTTTCCAAGCGCCGCTTTTGCGTTTGGAAAAGGCTCGTGCGCGCGTACCCTCAGACGCCCTCGGTAGATGGTGCTTCGGAAGGCACTTGCTATGGGTGGTGTGGGGCAGCTCGAGGGAGCGTTAAATATGTAAAGGAACATGGCTACATCTATCTGGTTGGGGAAGCTATGCTCGGTGAGGCTTCGGCGGATGCGGTGCTAAAGCGGCAATCAGTTTCATAATATCCTTCAGCCCCTTCCCAGCCCTTTGCCGCTGACGCGGCAGAGCGCACATCGGGCCGGCGCCGCCGCAGCCATCCTCGGCTCTGCTGGGGTTTGTGACGACTGCGGACTGCCGTGGGTTAGACTCGAGACGACACGCTGAGAGGCGAGCTCTTCTTGGGGCCTCCTCGAGTGGCGCGCCTGCCAAGCGCTACGGCGTGACGGGGGGGACAGGTTACCAGAGGGAGCAGGAACATGAACCAGGACAGGGCACAGTCAATCGACGCCTTTTTGCAGGCGGGTTTGGACGGCTATATCGCCGAAACCGCGCAGCTCTGCGCGCAAAGGAGCGTGTCGGCGACGGGCGAGGGCGTGCTCGAGTGCGCCGACCTCGTCTACAACCTGCTGCTCAGGCGGGGCTTTGAAGTGAGGCGCGTGGAGACGCCGGGAAGCCCCGTCATCGTCGGTCGGCTTTCCGGAAAGTCGCCGCGCACCATGCTCTTTTACAACCACTACGACGTGCAGCCGGCCGAGCCCTTGGAGCTCTGGACCTCGCCCCCCTTCGAGCCGGAGGTCAGGGAGGGCGCGCTCTACGCTCGCGGCGCCAAGGACGACAAGGGCGAGTTCATCGCCCGCTTGGCCGCCGTCGACGCGGTCCGCGCCGCGCACGGCGGCGAGCTGCCCTGCGACGCGCTCTTCGTCGTCGAGGGCGAGGAGGAGATCGGCAGCCCCCACATCGCGCGCTTCGTGAGGGAGAACCTGGCGCTCCTGCGCTCCGACGGCGCGCTCTGGGAGGAGGGCGGCACCGACGCCCGCGGGCGGCCGCTACTGTGGCTGGGCTGCCGGGGCATCCTGGCGGTCGAGCTGTCGGTCAAGGCGATGGGGCGAGACGGCCACTCAGGCGGCGCCCACATGCTGCCGAGCGCCGCCTGGCGCCTCACCTGGGCGCTCGCCGGCCTGAAGGACGAGCAGGAGCGCGTCCGCATCCCCGGCTTCTACGACGGCGCCTTGCCGCCCAGCGAGCTCGACAAGAGGCTCCTGGCCGAGTTGCCCGACCAGGAAGCGGAGCTGCTCGAGAACTTCGGCCTTACGCGCTTCTTGAACGGCCTCACCGGCCAGAAGCTCAGGGAGGCCGTCTTCAACCCGACCTGCAACATCCAGGGCGTCACCACCGGCTACGGGGGCGAGGGCATGAAGACCGTCATCCCGGCTAGGGCCACGGCCAAGCTCGACTTCCGCCTGGTGCCCGGCCAGGACCCCGAGGACATCTTCGCCAAGCTGCGCGCGCACCTGGACTCAGAGGGCTTCGGCGACGTCGAGCTGAGGAGGGTAGGGGCGATGTGGCCGGCGAAAGCGGGGGCCGACGATCCCTTCGTCGGCCTCACCGCCCGCGCCGCAGAGGAGGTCTACGGCCAGGCCAGCCTGCTGACCCCGCTGGTGGGCGGCAGCTCTCCCATCTACGCCTTCGCCGAGCCGCTGGGGCTTCCGGTGGTGACCGCCGGGGTGGGTTACGGCACCAACAACCGCGCTCACGCGCCCGACGAGCACCTGCGGCTCAGGGATTTCTTGAACGCGTCCAGGCACATCGCCCGCATCCTGGACGGCTTCGCCGAACTCTAGGGCCCTCCCTGCAACCTGATGGTGTCGGCGGGCAAGAGGGCGCGGCCGCTCTCGTCACTGTGGTAGACGTAAAGCTCGCCGTCGGCCTCCAAGGTGATCCGGTAGCCCGGCGTGATGACCTGGGCGCACATCTGACCTGGCGAGGCGAGCCCCAGGCAGGAGTCGGGCCACTCCACGTACTCGGCCTCTACCAGGGTGATCGTCTCCGGCGCCACCCCCAGCCGCTCGGCCAGGGCCTCGGTGGCACGCTGCGCCGCTACGGGCGCGTCTCCGTTTATAGCCATACCGTCATCCTCATCGGCATCTACCTCCCTGGCCAGCTCGAGGCTGACCGTGTAGCGCTGGTCCTCGGGCGCGATCTCGCACTCGAAGATGGGCTGGTCTCCCGGGCAGCTCGCCTCTTCGGCGGGCTCCCAGCCGACCCGCAAGATCGCCAGCCCGTCCTCCTGGCGCAGCCCGGCGGCGGTGCCCATGGGGCCGTCGGCGGCGTAGCGCGGATCCTCGAGCCAGCCGTCCTGCTCGAGGCGGCCCATCAGGTCGGCGGCCACCTGGGGAAAGGGAGCAAAGTCCTCGCCCGTGCCCGTCGCGGTGAGCAGGCAGGCCTGTCCGCCGGTCCCGCTCAGGTAGTCACTAAAGGTCGCCTCGCCGCTCTCGACCGGCACGCTCAGTTCCTCCTCCAAGATACCTGTCCAGGCGGCGCAGACCTCACCCTCGACGGGACGGTAGCGCGGCGCCGCGTCCGCGGGGCTCCGCGGATAGACCTGGAGCGCCTGACCCTGGAGCGCCTGACCCTGGGGCAAGGGGCCCTGGAGCAAGAAACCCAAGGGGCCGTAGACCCGCAGGCTGTCAGGGACGTCGTGGGCCTGGTAGAAGTCGGCGTCGAAATCGCTGCCGACCCCGAGCACGGTCCACTGGCCGTCCCCAAGGCGCAAGAAGGCCACCGCCGGGTCCGCCGCCTCCGGCTCCCGGGGCAGGAGGCTCACCAGGGCAGTGTCTTCGTCCGCGGCCTCCAACTGCACCGTGGCCTGTCCGGCCAGGGGCGAAGCCTCCTCCTCCAGATAGCTCTCCAGGGCGTCGAGCGCCTCGGCGGGAAGCCCCCGCGGGGGCGCGTCCGCGGCGGCCAGCGCGGCGCTCCAGCCGAGGAGCAGCGCGAAGAGCAGGCCTCTGAGCTCCGCAGCGCGGCCGGCTTGTTTGGCTTGGGTCATGGTTCTCCTCACGGTATGCTGGGCTGATGGCGTCACTATACGCATACTATACGCGTAGGCCTATACGCGTAGGCGCCCGCGCGCGACTGACGCCTGCAGTACCCTGGGCCTTACCCTGGGCCTTCTCGACAGCGTAGGCGCCGGGGCCGAAAGCTCCCAGTGCCTCTGTTAGGCTGGGCTCCGACCATGACCCGTCTCACCCTCCCTACCCTTGCCCTGCCTACCGAGGCCCGCCGCCTCTTCGGCCTGGCCCTGCCGCTCATCTTGGCGCAGCTCGCCCAGACCTCGATGGGCTTCGTCGACACCCTGATGGTGGGTCGCTTGGGCCGCGAGGCCCTGGCGGGCATCGCGCTCGGCAGCACGGTCTACTTCTTCGTCTTTCTGATCGTCTCCGGCGCCGTCTTGGCGGTCGGGCCGCTCGTCTCGCAGGCCCACGGCGGAGGTCAAAGAGAGGCCATCGGCCGGACGGTGCGCCAGGGCCTGTGGTTGGCGACCGCTCTCGGCGGGCTGGCGCTGCTGGCCTACTGGAACGTCGCGCCCGCCCTGCGCTTAGCGGGTCAGGACGAGGGGACGGTGGCCTTGGCCTCGGCTTACTTGCGGGCCATCTCCTGGGGACTCCTGCCCGGCCTCTGGCTGGTGGCCCTGCGCGGCCTGCTCGAGGGCGTGTCGCAGACGCGGCCTATTCTCATCATCATACTCTTCGGCGTCGGCCTCAACGTCTTCGCCAACCACACCTTGATGTTCGGCAACTTCGGCTTTCCCGCCCTGGGCCTGGTCGGCACCGGCTTCGCCAGCGCCTTCGTCTACTGGGTGGTGTTCGCGCTGGCCGCCCTCTACGTGCAAAGCCGCCACGGCGCCCTGGGCATCCTCTCCAAGTGGCGCCTGCCCGACCTCGGCGCCATGCGCGAACTCGTCACCGTCGGCTGGCCCATCAGCCTCACGCTGGCCTTCGAGAGCGGGCTCTTCTCGATCTCCACCCTGCTCATGGGCCTGTTGGGCGCCAGCGCCTTGGCCGCGCACCAGATCGCCCTGCAGAACGCGGCGCTCGCCTTCATGGTGCCGCTCGGCCTGTCGATCGCCACCGCGGTCAGGGTCGGTCAGGCGCGGGGACGCGGCGACATCGCCGCGGCGCGCCTCTCCGGCCTCGTCGGCATCGGCCTGGGCGTCCTTTTCATGAGTGTCACGGCGCTGCTCTTCGCGCTCATGCCTGAGCGCATCGCCGCGCTCTACATCGACCCCGCCGACCCCGCCAACACCGAGGTCTTCGCGGGGGCGGTTTCCTTTCTCAGGCTCGCTGCGCTCTTTCAGCTCTTCGACGGCTTGCAGGTGAGCGCTCTGGGCGCCCTGCGCGGCCTCAAGGACACCCGCGTGCCCATGCTCATCGCCTTTTTCTCCTACTGGATAGTGGGGCTCGGCAGCGGCGTAGGGCTGGCCTTCGGCCTGGGGCTGGGCGGCCGGGGCCTCTGGCTCGGCCTGGTCGTGGGCTTGGCGACCGCGTCGGTGCTGCTCGCCGGACGTTTCTTGCAGCGCACCCGGCCGGACGTTTCCGCCGGGGTGGCGGCCCAATCTCGGTAGGGCTCAGTCCTTGGTGTCAGTCCTTTAGTGCACGTAACTGCCAGCGTTGACGTCTACCGTGCAGCCCGTGGTGTGGTCGGCCAGCCCGCTGGCCAGGAAGACCACCGTGGGCGCGACGTCCGCGGGTACGGTGAGCTCGTTCAGCGCCAGGTCGCCTACCGCGATGCCTTCACCGTACTGATCGATAAAGTCCTGGGCCATGTCGGTGCGGACGAAGCCGGGAGCGACCACGAAGGCCTTGACGCCCCGCTTGCCGTAGCCTCGAGCGATGGAGCGGCTCAAGGCCACCATGCCGCCCTTCGAGGCCGCGTAGGCGAGGAAGTCCACGCTGTCGCCGCGAAAGGCGGCGCGCGAGGCGATGTTGACGATGCGGCCGCCGCCAATGTCCAGAAAGTGCCTCACCGCCTCGCGGCAGAGAACCCCCGCCGCCCTCAGGTTCACGGCTTGGGTCCTGTCCCAGTCGCGGACCCAGTCGTCCAGAGGCGCCTCTAAAGGCGAAAGGATGGCGACGCCGGCGTTGTTGACGAGCACATCGATGCGGCCGAAGGCTGCCAGGGCCTCGGCGAAGAGGCGCTGGCAGGCCGCGGCGTCCCCCAGGTCGGCGCCGAAGGGCAGGGCGCCACGCCCCAAGCCCTGCGCCAGCCTCTCCGCCCCTTCGGCGTTGCGGTGGTAGTGAACCCCCACCCTCGCCCCCGCCGAGGCGAGCCTCTCGGCGACGGCCCGGCCGATGCCCCGGCTGGCGCCGGTCACCAGGACGCTGCTGTTCGACAGGTCTATCTTCATGAGCGCAGTCTAGCAGAGGGTCGCGCCGGAACCTCGAGCCCGGTCCCACCAGCCGAGGCCGCGCTGGTACTCCGCCTTCTCGAAGCCGACCGATTCGTAGATTCCCGCCGCGTGGTCATGCTCGTCCGCGACCATCACCAGCGTGCTTATCCCCATGGCCTCATACGCGTGGCTGGCTGCCCTGTAGACGAGGGTCCCGCAGATTCCCCGCCGCCTGAAGTCAAGATGGGTGCCGACCGACTGGAACCTGCCGAGTTCATCGTCCTTGAAGACCCCCAAATCCGCCACCAGCCGCCCCTCCAAAAAGGCGCCGAACCAGTGACCCAGGCCAGCCCGGACCATCTTGCGGTAGCGCGCCATCTGCCGTTCCCTGAAGACGCGGTAGCCCGCCTCCCCATACTCCAAATCGCGGCAGGCGATCTGGTTCCCTAGTGCCGCTTCCCATTCCCAGTCTTCCGAGAGCGGCCTCACCACCACCTCGTGATTGACCTTGGGCGGGGGGTTCACGCTGGCAGCCGTTAAGACGACCGACTCCTCGAGGGAGAAGCCCGCCGCCAGGAACGGCCCGACCTGCCCCATCTCTCCGTCCACCGTGTCCCAGCCAAAGGCCATATGTTGCGCCTCCAAGCCTATTTCCTTACTGAAAAGCGCCTTCCAGCCGTTAAAGTCTCCCTCTCCCGGCGGCTCCTTGAAGAGCAGAAAGTTGCCCCAGTGGAAGTCGGGGTTCGCAGGAGTGAGGACGGCGAGATAATCGCCCCGGTCCATGATCTGGCCGTCGAAGCGGGGAAAGATCAGGTCACTGCGGTAGCCCAAAGAGTTGATGTCCACGGTCAAACCTCCTTCGCCACGGCGAGCGTGAGCGAGTGCTCATCTCAACAGTCGGCGTCTATTCTAAAAGCCAGCGTCTATTCTATGTTCTATAGGAAAGGGTCAAGAGCAGTCGCCCAACCCACGCCACTAACCCATGCCACCAATGAACCGGACGCTACGTTTGGGGCCCGGCGGCCGGTGATATCGTGCGGGTGTTGCCCTCTTCACCTCACAGGAGCCTTTCTCACCAAGGGGGTGCTAGGCTGACGCACTGGACCCCACTGGAGATTCCCAAAGGAGACCGTATGACCAGAACTGCCACCCTTACGCAACTGGGCCACTTTGCCCTTGCCCTGTTCCTGAGCGCGCTGATGCTCGTTGCGGTCTCGGCTCGAGCCGAGACCGGCACCACCGAAACGACCACGCCCCCGGCCGCCGCCGAGGACGATCCCATCGTCTTGCGCTCGGACGCCCTGACGCTCACCCGCAGCGAGTTCGACGACCGTTTCCGCGTGGCGATAGCCAACGTCTTGGCGCAACAGGGCCAGCCCCTCATTCCCGAGATGATGGCGCAGTTCGAAAGCCTGCGGCCGCAGTTTTTGGAGGATCTCGCCTTTCAAGCCGCGCTCCTGAGCGAAGCGGAGAGGCGCGGCTTGAGCGTCCCGGACGAGGAGTTGGACGAGCGCCTCGAGCAGGCCGGCGGCAGCTTCGAGAGCGAAGAAGACTTCGCCGAGGCCCTCAGCGAAGCCGGCTTTCGCGACCTAGACCAGTTCCGCGAGACGGTGCGCGAGAGCGAGCTCATCCAGAGGGTCGTCACCGATTTGCGCGAGGAAGTCGAGATCGGCGACGAGGACATCGCGGCCTTTTTTGAAGCCAACCAGGCCCAGTTCGAGAGCGGCGAGCAGATCTGCGCGCGCCACATCCTGGTGGAGACCCTGGAGGAGGCCGAGGCCTTAGCCGCAGAACTCGAGGAGGGCGCGGACTTTGCCGACTTGGCCGAGGAGCACAGCCTCGACCCCGGCAGCGCCCAGCGCGGCGGCGACTTGGACTGCCAGCCCCGCGGACTCTTCGTCCCCGAGTTCGAGGAGGCCGCCTTCGACACCCCCGAAGGCGAGGTAAGCGAGCCCGTGGAAACCCAGTTCGGCTACCACCTGATCCAGCCCTACGACCGCGCCCCCGCGGGCGTCGCCGACTTGAGCGAGGTCGAGGCCGACATCCGCGAGCAGCTCGAGTCCGAGAGGCTCAACGAGCGCGTCACCGCCCTTCGCGAAGAGTCCGGCGTCGAGACTTTCGAGGAGAACCTCACACCCCCGGCGGCGGAGGATGCGGAAGCTGAACCGGTGGACCCCGCGGAGCCGGAGGACGAGCAGGCGGCACCTTCGGAAGTAGAGCCGGAAGTAGAGGAGGAAGTAGAGCCGGAGCCGACCCCGACGGCTCCTGCGGAAACCGAAGATGAGGAAGAAGACTCGGACGACAACTAGAGCTTTAGGGCAAGCTCCAGGGGACACGGTGCCATGACCGTGTCCCCTTGCTAATCCAAATTTCTAATCCAAACCGGCAGCCTAGCTGCTCAGCTGCCCGATGATCGCGAACATCGGCAGGAACATACCCGCCACGATAAAGCCGACGATGCCGCCCAGAAAGACGATCATCATCGGCTCGAGGGCCGCTGTCAGGGACTCCACGGCCGCGTTTACCTCGCGCTCGTAGAAGTGCGCGATCTTCTCGAGCATCGTATCTACCGCGCCCGTCTCCTCGCCGATAGCGATCATCGAGGTGACGAGCGGCGGAAAGACGAGCGGGTGGCCCTCTAAGGGCCGGCTCAACTGCTCGCCACGCTGCACCGCCTGCATGGCCTCGTCGAGCACGTCCTCGACGATGACGTTGCCCGCCGTGCCCTTGGTGATCTCGATCGCTTCGATGATGTTGACGCCGCTCTTAAGCAGCAGGCCGAAGGTGTTGCTGAACGACGCGATGGCCGTTTTCTGCACGAGCGGGCCCAAAACGGGCAGCTTGAGGAGCAGCCGGTCGATGACGTGCCGGCCGTTATTGGTGCGGTAGTAGGCGCCTAGGCCGAAGACGCCGCCGACGATCATGGGCAAGAGCAGCCACCCCTGGAAACGCAAAAAGTCACTGATGACGATGAGTATCCTGGTGATAAAGGGCAGCTCGCCGCCGAGTTGCTCGAGGATACCCGCAAACTGCGGGACGATGCCGGTGAGCAAAAAATAGGTGACCCCGAGCGCGATGACCAAGACCACCACCGGATAGGTCATGGCGCTCTTCAGCTTGCCGCGCAGCGCCTGCTGCTCCTCCTGGTAGGCGGCGACGCGCTCCAAGATGCCGTCCAAGTTGCCTGAGACCTCGCCCGCGCGCACGAGGTAGACATAGAGCTTGTTGAAGATTTTGGGGTACTTGGCGAGCGCTTCGGAGAGCGGCAGGCCGGTTTCTACGTCCTCGCGGACCTTTTTGAGCGCCTCTTTGAGGCCGTTCTTGTTGGCCTGGCGCTGCAAGATGGCCAAAGACTGCACCACCGGCAAGCCGGCATTGATGACCGTTGCGAACTGGCGGCTGAAGAGTGACACGTCGCGGAGGTTGACCTTACCGCCAAGGTTGAGCCAGGCGGGCAGCTTGATATCGGCGTTCAGGCCCGATTTGGGCGCCTTGATCTCGGCGATGAAATAACCCTTTTCGCGCAGCGACACCGCCAAATCGCGGTCCGAAGCGCTCTCCTCCTTGCCCGTTATCAACCTGCCCGTGCGGTCTCTGACGCTGTATTCGTATACCGGCATGCTGGTCTCCCCAACACCACTAAAGTCGAATAAAGTCGAACTGTTCTTGGCTGCTTCCCACCGTTTGGCTGCTTCCCACTGCAAGGTGCCCCCTGCAAGGTTGCCCCTGTAAGGTTGCCCCTGTAAGATATCCGGTTCGCCCTCCCGAATTCCCAAAGCAGCCCCTTTTAGTCTAGCGCATTTCCGGCTCGAGCCGTGGCGGCTCAACGAACCTCGCAGACCTCCGCGGGCGTGGCGTAGGCCTCGAGACGAAGCTTCCCCTCCGGCAGCTCGGCTAGAACCTGCAGGGGATGAACGATGCTCACGGCGGGCAGGTTCAGGCCGAGGCTGAAACCATAGCCCTTGCCGAGGACGAACCCGCGCCCGTCCACCGCCACACAGGCTATAAAGGCCAGCCGGCAGGGCGGCGGCTCGGCGATAGCCTCTCCCCAGCGCTCGGCCCCGGCGATGCTTGCCGCCTTGGCCGGGTTCACCCTGCCGGCGGCGAGAAGGCGCCAGCCGCCGGGGTGCTTGGCCGGCACCACCAGGTTGACGCCCGCCTCGAGCGCCCCCTTGCGCAGGGGTTTTAACACGTAGTCGGGATAGGAGAAGACGGTGTCGCCGGGGTGCAGCCAGCCCCTTGCCAGCAAGAAGGCCAGTAGCCGGGACGCGGCCTCGCCCGCGCCTTGAAAGTTGGGGTGGTGGCCGTGAACAGGCAGGGGATAGGCGGCGACCTTGGCGCGCATCAGGCTCGTCCACACCTCGTCGCGGAGCTGGCCGGGGGTCTTGTCGCTCATCCTGCCAGTCTAGACGAGCGCGATAGCAAAGCCTTGCTCCCCTTTAGCCCCCTGCGGAGCGCCGGACGGTAGAATGCAGCCCATGCCGAGTGAACCCCAGGGCGAGCGCGCCCGCCTGGTGCTCGAGCGCCTGAGAGCGCTCTACCCGGAAGCGCGCACCGAGCTTCGCTACGAGACGCCCTTCGAGTTGCTCGTCGCCACCATCCTCTCCGCGCAGGCCACCGACGTGAGCGTGAATGCCGCCACGCCCGCCCTCTTCGCGCGCTATCCGGACGCCGCGGCGCTGGCGCAGGCCGAGCCCGGAGAGGTCGAGGGGCTGATCAGGGCCATCGGTCTCTACCGCAACAAGGCCAAGAACCTCGTCGCGACCGCGCGCGCCCTGGTCGCCGAGCACGGCGGCGAGGTGCCACGCGACTTTGAGAGCATGCTCAAGTTGCCCGGCGTGGGCCGCAAGACCGCCAACGTGGTCTTGTCGAACGCCTATGGAAGAGCGGCCATCGCGGTGGACACGCACGTGGGCCGCCTCGCGAGGCGCCTGGGATTTTCCACGCACGACCATCCTGACAAGGTCGAGGGTGATCTGACGAGCGTCTTTCCCGAAAACGCCTGGATCTTTTTGCACCACGCGCTCATCTTGCACGGCCGCCGCGTCTGCCTGGCGCGTAAGCCTGCTTGCCATGCCTGCGGCCTGGCACCCCTCTGCCCGAGTCGGCAAGACTGACGCCAGCCCGACGCAAGCAAAATCGACGACGTGTAGCCTTGCCCATTTGGGCGGCGCTGGGGCTCTGCTATCCTCGAGCCTGTGAACGAGCGCGCCGACCCCTTCCTCCCCCTCGACCTGGCAATCGTCGGCGCCGGTCCCATCGGCCTCGAGACCGCCATCCTCGCCAAGCGCGCCGGCCTCGCCTACCTCGTCTTGGACAAGGGCTGCGTAGTCAACGCCATCTTCAACTACCCTACCTACATGACCTTTTTCACCACCTCCGAGCGGCTCGAGATAGGCGGGCACCCGCTGGTGACTTCGACCGACAAGCCCACCCGCAGGGAGGCGCTCGACTACTACCGCAAGGTCGCCGCGAACGAAGGTCTTGCGCTCAGGCAGTACAGCGAGGTCACGGCCATAAGGCGCTCAGGCGAAGGTTTCGAGGTCGCGGTCACCCCCGACAAGGGCCCAGCGTACCGCCTGCGGGCGCGCAAAGTCGCCGTCGCCACAGGCTACTTCGACAACCCCAAGCTCCTGGGGGTTCCCGGCGAGGACCTGCCCAACGTCAGCCACTACTACTCCGAAGCGCACCCCTTTTGGGGACGCAGGGTGACCATCGTCGGGGCGGGCTCGTCGGCCGCCGACACCGCTCTGGACCTCCACCGCGCTGGGGCTCAGGTGACCATGATCCACCGCGGCGAGGGCTTTCGCCACTCGCTCAAGTACTGGATCAGGCCCAACCTCGAGAACCGCGTCAAGGAAGGCTCGATTGCCGCCTTCTTCAACACCACCGTCAAGGCCATCACCCCCGAGGCGGTCATCGCCGAGAGGGAAGGCGAAGAAATCACCATCCCCAGCGATCAGACCTTCGTCCTGACGGGCTACTACGCCAACTCGAGGCTGCTCGCGGACGCCGGGGTGCGCTGCCTGGAGGACTACTCGGCCGACCTCGACCCCGAGACCTTCGAGAGCAACGTGCCCGGCCTCTACGTGATCGGCTCGGCCGGCTTCGGCACCCGCACCAGCGACGTCTTCATCGAAAACGGCCTGGTGCACGCCCAAAAGGCCGTCGCGGACATGGTGAGAAAGCTCGAGCGCGAACCCGTCCTCGGCTGAAAGGGACTATACTGATAGTATGACCACCCGGGTGCGCTTCACCTATGAGGACTTGCAGGACTTCCAGGACGACAAGCGGCGGGAAGTCATCGAGGGGGAGATTTATGTGACGCCCGCACCGGCCCCGAGACACCAGCGCATCGTCGGCAGCCTCTATTTCG
Organism: Deinococcota bacterium; assembly: GCA_030858465.1. NCBI lineage: Bacteria > Thermotogati > Deinococcota > Deinococcota bacterium. Next base: position 1,824 of record JALZLY010000296.1, on the reverse strand, counting down.
CGGTGCGCGGCTACCTTCAAAATCACGCCATAGGTGAAATCTTCGTGGCCCCTGTCGACGTGATTTTTTCGGCGGAGGACGTGACGCAACCCGACCTCGTCTATGTCGCCAACGAACGGGCGGCTATCGTCACGACGCGCGGGATCGAAGGGCCGCCGTCCTGGGTCGTCGAGGTGCTCTCCCCTTCCACGCAAAAACGCGACATGGGTATCAAGCTCAAGCTCTATCAGACCTACGGGCTTGGCGCCTACTGGGTGGTCGACCCCGAGGACGAGACCGTCTACGCCTGGGACGACGGCTTCGTTCTGAACCGCTACCGCCGGGATGAGGTGGCGAAGGTATCGCTGCTGGCGGACTTCGCGTTGCCGCTCGGCGAGCTTTTCTGAGCCTGTCCAAAAGCCCTGCCAACCAAAAAGCCCAGACGGCACGATTGAGATGTCTGTACTCGGTCGCAGCGTAACGGTCAGTAGGTGAACATCCGGTCGTGCTCGAGCGAATTGTGGCCGACATTGGGGCCATGAGAAGGCGTCGAAAAACGACCGTCACTCGCGGGTCCCCGAAAACGTCATGCGGAAGTCGTCACAGGCCCCTGAGATGCGCGAAAGTTCTCCCGAGATGTCCAGGTGACTCCCCGAGCCATGATAACCGGGGTCGCCGGGCTCGCGCAGGCGTTCACGGACGGGCACGGACTCCGGCTTGCGCATGTCTTCCTCCCAGGCTTCACCTTGCCCCACGAATCGGCTGGTGAACGCGAGGCCTTCGTACTCGAGGAGGAGTACGGAGTAACGGACATACCTACCGCGAGGGTCGGGGGGGTCCAGGACACTGAGCGAATATCCAAGGCGCAGGTAGTCGCCTTTGTGTCCCCCATGGAAATCCAATCGCATCAAGGCGTCGGTTGTGATGGTGTACTGCTTACCACACGCGTCCGGCCCCCTCCTGGAATAACTGTGCGTGCCGGCATAGACGAGGAGATTGCGGTCGAGAACGGTGACGGTGGCGGAGGCGCTGTTGTCCGGATTAGCCTTGCTGGCCGCGGTGACGGTGAAGACACCTGGTGTCTCACCCCCAAAAAACGCCCCGTTGTGCACATCGCCACCATCCGAACTCCAGGTAATGCCTTTGTCTATAAGATCGCAAAAACCGTTCTCGTCACAACTGGAAGGATCATAGGCGTAGAAAACTAGGTACCCCCCGTGGGAACGGGTTGCAGCGAGCGGCGGCCTGACCGCCAGAGTGGGAACATCGGTCGTCTGCCCTCGCAGCACGTGCGCGCTCTGGCAGACCTCTACGAGCGTGGACGGCGTGAGAAAGCAGGCACTGGCGTCGATGCGCATCTGAGCGGTATCTGGTGTCCACAGGTACGTCCTTTGCACCTCTCCCGTCGCCGAGGTCTGCTGCTGGAAGAGACCTTCGGGGCTGACGTTCTGCCCGGTCAGGAAGACGTTGAATACGCGGCTGAAGCTGGGGGCCTCGTCACCCACCCTATAGCCCACCTTGAGGTTCAGGGTCCCGCTCTCGCCCGGCTGGATGCTTAACGGGAACGCTATTCCTTCGGTTTCGTGGAAGACGACCTGAACGCACAGCTCCGCCAGCACCTCTTCGCGGGTGATCCGGTTCGTCTCGAGATCCGCCCCGAAGGTCTGTGCGTCCTCTTGCAACATCAGGACGAGCATCGCATAGACAAACGCGAGACTGCTGTCGCTCACGCATTCGCCGTTGAGGAGCTCGATGCCGCGCTTTGCGAACGGCCCGGCCAGCGCGCCGAGCTCATCCATCACCGGCTTGATCACGGGGAAGACGTCCTGGCCGTCGTACACCGCC
>JALZLY010000295.1 GCA_030858465.1 Deinococcota bacterium | reverse complement strand
CTTCTTGGCGCCCTTGGCGGGCCTTAGGTCGTTCAGTTTCATGCGCTTAACTCCGTCCTTGCGAGCTTTCGACCGTGAGGAGGTAGGAGACCTTGTGGATCATGCCGCGGACGTCCGGAGTGTCCTTGACGTCGCGGGAGTCTCCTGTCTTCTTGAGCCCCAGCGCGCGCACGGTAGCGCGCTGGTCCTTCTTGACGCCGATCAGGCTCCGCACCAGGGTGACCTTCACCGTGGCGGCCCCTGTGGCGGCCCCTGTCGTTGCTTCCCTTGCCGCTTCGGTAGTCGCTTCAGTGGTCGCTTCGCTCACCGGGCCACCTCCCGTTCGCGCTGGGCGTCCTCGAAGGTCTTCAGTTGCCTGAGACCTTCCATGACCGCGTAGGCCACGTTGGTCTGGTTGCGCGAGCCGAGCTCCTTGGTGAGCAGGTTGCGCAGACCCGCCAGCTCGACGATGGCGCGCGGTACGCTGCCGGCGATGACGCCGGTGCCGGCGCCTGCGGGTTTGAGCATCACTTCGCTCGAGCCGTGTCTGCCCAAGACCTCGTGGGGGATGGTGCCGGGCTCTTCTATAGGCACCTCGATGAGGTTGCGCCGGGCGATGTTCTGCGCCTTGGTGACGGCGTTGGGCACCTCTTTGGCCTTGCCCAGGCCCAGGCCCACGCGGCCGTTGCGGTCGCCGACCGCCACCATGGCGCCGAAGCGGAAGCGGCGGCCGCCCTTATAGGTTTTGGCGGTGCGGCGGATAAAGATTACCTTTTCTTCAAAGTCACTGTCTGCCATTAGAACTCCAAGCCCCCTTCGCGGGCGCCCTCGGCGAGGGCCTTGACGCGGCCGTGGAAACGAAACGAGCCACGGTCGAAGTAGACGCGCTTGACCCCGGCCTCACTGGCGCGCTGCGCCAGCAGCTTGCCGACTTCGGCGGCCTGCTCGACCTTCTTGCCCTCGGCGCCCAGGCTCTTGGAGTTGGCCTCGGCGACGGTGTGGCCCCTTTTGGAGTCGATGACCTGCGCGTAGATGTGGCGGCTGCTGCGAAACACCGTCAGCCGCAGCCGGTCGGTCTCGACGGGCCGCTTGAGCCGGCGCCTGGTGCGCAGCTTGCGGCGTTCTTGGGTCATGCTCTCTCTCATAAATCACCAAACCTTAGCGTGCCGCGGCCTTGCCGGGCTTGAGGCGGATCTGTTCGCCGGCGTAGCGGACGCCCTTGCCGTGGTAGGAGTCGGGGGGACGGATCTTGCGGATGTTGGCGGCCACCTGGCCGACGAGCTGCTTGTCGATACCCGAGATGACGATGCGGGTAGGCTCGGGCACGGTGAAAGAGACGCCTTCGGGCGGGGTGATCACCACGGGGTGCGAAAAGCCCAGGCTGAGCTCCAGGTTCTGCCCCCTCAGCGCCACGCGGTAGCCGACGCCCTGGATCTCGAGCCCCTTGGAAAAGCCCTCGGTCACGCCGGTGACGGCATTGGCGACGAGTGAACGGGCCAGGCCGTGCTGGGCGCGGTCCAAGCGGTTGTCGCTGGGGCGCTCGACTTTGATCTCGCCCTCTTCTTGCCTCACGGTCAGTCTGGGGCTCACCGGCACGGTCAGTTGGCCCTTGGAGCCCTTGACCGCGACCTCCCCCCTGGTGATGGTGATGTCGACGCCGGTGGGCAGGGGGATGGGGCTTTTACCGATGCGCGACATCACCACACCTCGCAGACGACTTCGCCGCCGACGTTCTGGCGCCGGGCGTCGCGGTCGACCATCAGGCCGTTCGAGGTCGAGACGATGGCGACGCCCAGACCGCCGCGCACCACCGGCACCACCTTGGCCTTGGCGTAGGCGCGGCGGCCGGGTTTGGAGACGCGGCCGATGTAGTTGATGACCGACTTGCGCCGCGGGCCGTACTTGAGCCCAACGCGGAGGACGCCCTGAGGGCCCGCCGCGATCTCCTGGACCGAGCCCAAGTAGCCCTCGCGAACGAGGATGTCCGCCAAGGCCTTCTTGAATTTGCTGGCCGGGATGTCGACGCTCAGCATGCCGATGGCGGCGCCGTTGCGAATCCGGGTGAGCATGTCTGCCACGGTATCTGTATACATTTATCTGTCCTTTCAGGGCCGGTATCGCGGCAAGCGCCGCGACCTTCGCCCTTGCAGTATCGCTTCTCTGGGCAGGCTTGTGGTCGGTGCTGGCTGGCATTCACAGTCAGGAAACAGCAGGTTTCTGCTGGCTTCTTACCAGCTCGCCTTCCTGACGCCGGGCAGGTAACCCTTGTGCGCCATCTCGCGCATGCAGATGCGGCAGAGGGCGAAGTCGCGCAAAAAGGAGCGCGAACGGCCGCAGCGTGAGCAGCGGTTGATCTGGCGGCTCGAGAATTTGGGTTTGCGCTTGGCCTTTTCGATCTGTGCGGTGGTCGCCATGATCCTCTACTTTCTGAAGGGCATGCCGAGGAGCTCTAGCAGGCTCCTGGCCTCTTCGTCGCTCTTGGCGGTGCTGACGATGACGACATCCATGCCGCGCAGGGCGCTGATCTCGTCGTAACCTATTTCGGGAAAGACAAGCTGCTCCTTGAGGCCCAGGCTATAGTTGCCGCGGCCGTCGAAGGAATTGGGATTTACGCCGCGGAAGTCGCGCACCCTCGGCAGGGCCACGTTGACCAGCTTGTCCAAAAAGGCCCACATGCGCTCGCCGCGGAGCGTCACCTTGATGCCGATGGGCATGCCGGCGCGGAGCTTGAAGTTCGACACCGACTTTTTCGACTTGGTGACCACGGGGCGCTGCAAGGCGATGCGGGCGAGCTCCTTGCTGGCCTGCTCGATCACCTTGGAGTCCTCCTTAGCTTCGCCGATGCCCATGTTGATGACGATCTTCTCGAGGCGCGGAATGGCCATGACGTTGCCGTAGTCGTGGCGCTTTTGCAGCTCCGGGGCGATCTCATCCAGGTACTTCTGCCTGAGCGGTTCTCTAATCTGCACGAATCACCTTAGCTTTCTAGCTGCGCGCCGCTCTTGACGCTCACGCGGACCTTGCGGCCGTTGTCGAGCCTCTTATAGGCGACGCGGCTCGGCGCGTTCGTCTGCGGGTCCAAAAGGCGCACGTTGCTGGCGTGGACCGAGGCCTCGCGCTCGCTGAAGCCGCCCTTGGGGTTTTGCTGGGTGGGCTTCTGGGCCTTTTTGACCACGTTGACGTTCTCGATCGTTACCCGGTTCTTGGCGGCGTCCACCTCGACTACCTTGCCCTCGGCGCCGCGGTGCTTGCCGGTCATGACCCGCACTCTGTCGCCCTTCTTGAGCTTCATCTTGATCCGGTTGCCGCTTGTCTTCTTGGCGCTCGTCTTGGCGCTCGTCTTGGCGGTTGTCCTAGCCGGCATCACAGCACCTCCGGGGCCAGCGAGACGATGCGCATAAAGCGCTTCTCGCGGAGCTCGCGGGCGACGGGGCCGAAGACCCGGGTGCCGCGCGGCTCGTTTTGGTTGTTGATTATCACCGCGGCGTTGTTGTCGAAACGGATCGACGAGCCATCACTGCGGTTGATCTCCTTCTTGGTGCGGACGATAACGGCCTTGACCACGTCGCCCTTCTTGACGCCGGCGCGGGGAATGGCGTCTTTGACGGCCGCCACGATGATGTCGCCGACGCCGCCCACGAACTGCGTGCCGGTACCCAAGACGCGGATGCACTGGATGCGCCGCGCGCCCGAGTTGTCGGCGACCTCCAAAAAGGTTTCTTGCTGGATCATTACGCTCTCGCCTTCTCGATGAGCTTGGTCACCGCGAAGTGCTTGCGCTTGCTGATGGGGCGGCGCGAGGTGATCTCCACCGTGTCGCCGACGCCGTAGGTGTTCTCTTCGTCGTGGGCCAGGTACTTTTTGGACACCGTGACGACCTTGCCGTAGAGGGGGTGCTTGAAGCGGCGCTCGACGTTGACCGTCACGGTCTTGTCCGCCCCGCTGCTGACCACCTGGCCCTGCATCGTTTTTCTCATCGTTTTTCTCCTGCGCGAGCGCTCGAGCGCTCGCTGGCGCGTTCAGTGGCGCGTTCAGTGGCAATGGTCAGCAAGCGGGCGATCTCACGCTTGGCGGCGCGGATCCTTCTGGGGTTGCTAACCTGGCCGACCGCCGCCTGAAAGCGCAGGTCGAGGAGTTCCTGACGGCGCTTGGCGACCTCGACCTCGATCTCGTCCTGGGTCAGATTGCGAACCTCATTGGGCTTCATCGTAGACCTCGCGCGTGACCATCTTGGTCTTGATAGGCAGCTTGTGGGCGGCCAGCCTAAAGGCCTCCTTGGCCTGCTCCTCGGTGACGTTGGCGACCTCGAACATCACCCGGCCGGGCTTGACCACGGCGACCCAGTACTCGACCGCGCCCTTGCCCTTACCCATGCGGGTTTCGGCGGGCTTTTTGGTGACGGGCTTGTCGGGGAAGACGCGGATATAGATCTTGCCGCCGCGCTTGAAGTAGCGGCTCATGGTGATCCGGCAGGCCTCGATCTGGTTCGACTTGATCCAGGCGGGCTCCATGGCCACCAAGCCGTAGTCGCCAAAGGCCATATAGTCGCCGCCCTTGGTGGCGCCGGTCATGCGCCCGCGCATCTGCTTGCGGTACTTGACGCGTTTGGGCAGGAGCATTACTTGCGCTCCCCTCTGTCGGGGCGGCCACGGCCACCACCACGGTCCCCACGGTCGCCACGGTCGTCGCGCTCACCCGGACGGCGGCGGGCCTGGGGGCGGCGGCGGCGCTTGCTCTTGTCCTCGTCGGCCCGCGGCCGGGGCAGGACGGCGGCGCGGCGCGACTTGTCGCCGACGATCTCGCCGTGAAAGACCCAGGCCTTGACGCCGATGATGCCGTAGGTGGTCTTGGCCTCGGCGGTGCCGTAGTCGATGTCGGCGCGGAGCGTCTGCAGGGGCACCCGGCCCTCGGCGTACCACTCGGGCCTAGCCTGCTCGGTGCCGCCTAAGCGGCCGCTGCAGCGGACCTTGACGCCGCGCGCGCCCGACTCCATGGTGCGCTGCACGGCTTGTTTCATGGCGCGCCGGAAGGCGAAACGGCGCTCGAGCTGCTCGGCGATGCGCTGCGCGATCAGGATGGCGTTGGTGTTGGCGTTGGGCACCTCCTGAACGTTGACCGACACGGTGCCGTCGACCAGGCCGTCGAGCAGGACGCGGAGCGCCTTGATCGACTCGCCGCCGCGGCCGATGACCACACCGGGCTTGGCCGCGTGGATGGTCACGTTGATGTTGTGCGCAGCGCGCTCGATGTCGATGCGAGCGATGCCGGCGCCCTTGAGCTGCCGCTCGACCGCCTCGCGGATGGCGCGGTCCTCCTCTAAGAGCTTGCCGTAGTTTTTCTTGTTGGCGTACCAGCGGGCGGAGGGAATCTTGTTGACGCCCAGCCGGAAGCCAACGGGGTTGACCTTGTTACCCACGTTTTTCCTCCAAAATGATCGTGATGTGGCTGGTGCGCTTGCGCAGGGTGTCGGCGCGGCCTCTCGCCCTGGGCAGGTAGCGCTTCAAGACCGGGCCCTCGTCGACGAAGATCCTCGAGACGACGAGGGCGTCCTCGAACATGTCGTGGTTGTTGACCGCGTTGGCCCTGGCGCTTCTCAACAGCTTGAGGATCGGCTGGGCCGAACCCTTGGGGGTGAAGCGCAAGATGTCTTCGGCCTGTTTGACGTCCTTGCCGCGAATCAAATCGGCCACCAGCCGGGTCTTGCGCGGGGTGACGCGGAGCATTTTGAGGTGAGCCTTGGCTTCCATCACTTTTTCCTGTCGCCGCTGTGGCCGCGGAAGGTCCGCGTCGGCGCGAACTCGCCGAGCTTGTGGCCCACCATGTTCTCCTGGACGAAGACGGGAACGTGCTGCTTGCCGTTGTAGACGCCGATGGTGTGGCCGACCATCTCCGGCACCACGGTCGAGCGGCGGCTCCAGGTGCGAATAACCTTGCGGTCGCTCTTGTCATTGGCCGCGTCTATTTTGTCGAGCAGGTGCCCGTCTATGAAAGGGCCTTTTTTGAGGCTGCGTGCCATTATTTCTCCTTCCGGCGACGAACGATGAACTTCGAGCTGGTCTTGCGCTTGGTGCGGGTTTTTAAGCCCTTGGCCAGCTGGCCCCAGGGGCTCACGGGCTGGCGGCCGCGCGGGCTGCGGCCCTCGCCGCCGCCGAGCGGGTGATCGACCGGGTTCATGGCGCTGCCGCGCTGGTGCGGCTTGCGGCCCATCCAGCGCTTGCGGCCGGCCTTGCCGAGGACGACGTTCTTGTGCTCGGCGTTGCCGACCGTGCCCACGGTGGCGTAGCACTCGCCGTGGACGCGGCGCAGTTCACCAGACGGCAGGCGGAGCGTCACGTAGTTGCCGTCGCGGCCCTGGATCTGCACGCTGGTGCCGGCGCTGCGCGCGAGCTGCGCGCCCTTGCCGGGAACGAGCTCGATGTTGTGCACGACCGTACCGACGGGAATAAAGCGCAGCGGCAGGGCGTTGCCGGTGACGGGCTCGGCCTCGGGACCGGCCATGACCCGCTGACCGACGGCAATGCCTTGCGGCGCCAGCACGTAGCGCTTTTCGCCGTCGGCGTAGTTGAGAAGCGCGATGCGGGCGCTGCGGTTGGGGTCGTATTCGACGGTCGCCACCTTGGCCGGGATGGTCTCCTTGTCGCGGCGGCGAAAGTCGATGATCCGGTAGCGGCGCTTGTGGCCGCCGCCGCGAAAGCGGCTGGTGGTGCGGCCGCGGTTGTTCCTGCCGCCGGTCTTCTTGATGGGCCCTGTCAGCGACTTTTCAGGCGTGCCCTTAGTCACTTCGGCAAAGTCCGAGGTGGTCATGAAGCGGCGGGAGGGGGTATAGGGACGGTATTTCTTGGTCGGCATCATGCCCTCCCTTAGGTGAGGCCGTCGAGCTGCTGGATGCGTTGCCCGGGCTTCAGCGTGACGATGGCCTTTTTGCGGCCCGGCCGGCGGCCGCTGTAGCGGCCCATCGACTTGACCTTGCCCTCTTTGACCTGGACGTTGATCTTCGTCACGTCGACGCCGAAGACGGTCTCGACCGCTTCCTTGATCTGGGTGCGGTTGGCGGTGGGGTGGACGTAGAAGGCGTACTTGCTGTCCGCTATGGAGGTGACGGCCTTTTCGCTAAGGACCGGGCCGAGAATCACTTCATGGGCGGTCATGAGCGGAGCTCCCCGCTAGTATTCAAGCCGTCGTTCAAGCCGTCGTTCAAGCCGTCGTTGGCGGGACTAAGGGTGGGCGCCTCGACCTGCTCCTCTTCGTCGACCTGACCGTTTTCGAACATGGCCGCGTCGACGACCAGGCGGTCGTAGCGCAAGATGTCGTAGGCGTTCAGGCCGACGCGGGGCAAGACGCCGACCCAGGGCAGATTGCGGGCCGCGCGCCTGGCCATCTCGTCGTCGGTGACGAGAAGGACGCGCTCTTTGCCGTCGAAGCCGTGGTCATGGGCCCAGGCGACGAACTCCTTGGTCTTGCCGCCGATACTAAAGGAGTCGACCAGGGCCATCTTGCCGTCCTGGGCGCGGGCGCTGACGGCCATGGCCAGGCCGAGCTGGCGGACGCGCTTGGGCAGGCTGTAGCCGTAGTCGCGCGGACGGGGGCCAAAGGCGATACCGCCGCCCACGAAGATGGGCGCCTTGTAGGAGCCGTGGCGGGCGCGGCCGGTGCCCTTTTGCGGATACATCTTGGCGGTAGTCCCGGAGACCATGCCGCGCGTCTTGGTCGCGGCGGTGCCGCGGCGGCGCTTGGCGAGCTGCCAGTTGACGACCTCGTGAAGGACGCTGGCCTTGGGCTCGGGCAGGTCCAGGGTGACCTGGCGGTCAGCGCCGATGACATCGAGGGTGACGGGCATCATTTCACCCCTCTCGTGGAATCTTTTCTCGTCGAATCTTTGACGACGACGACCGAACCGCTGGGGCCGGGGACGGCGCCTTTGATGAGCAGCAGGTTGTCGTCGGGGCGGACCTCCAGGAGCTCCAAGCCGAGGGTGGTCACGCGCTCGGCGCCGTAGTGGCCGGCCATGCGCTTGCCCTTGTAGACGCGGCCGGGGCTCTTGCGCTGGCCGATCGAGCCGGGGTGGCGATGCTTTTTCTTGACGCCGTGGCTGGCGCTCATGCCGCGAAAGTTCCAGCGCTTCATGACGCCGGCGGTGCCGCGGCCCTTGGAGGTGCCGGTCACGTCGACCTTCTGGCCGGGCGCGAAGATTTCGACCGTGACGGCGTCCTCTTCGGGCGCGTAGTCGCGGAACTCGACGAGGTGACGCTGGACGGGGACGCCGGCCTTTTTGGCGTGGCCCTTTTCGGGTTTGTTGGCGGACTTTTCACGCTTTTCGGCCCAGCCGAGTTGGGTGGCGTTGTAGCCGTCCGTATCGGTTGTTTTACGCTGCACCACCGGGCAGGGACCGGCCAGAACGACGGTCACGGGCACGAGCCTGTCGCCCTGCCAGATCTGGGTCATCCCCACCTTGGTGCCGAGAATACCTTTCACTCTTTACCGTCCTCCGACCGTTTTGATCTCGATGTCGACCCCCGTGGGGAGGTCTAGGTGCATGAGGCTGTCGATGGTGCTCTTCGTCGGCGCCTTGATGTCGATCAGGCGGTTATGGGTGCGGATCTCGAAGTGCTCGCGCGAGTCCTTGTTGACGAAGGGGCTGCGCAATACGCAAAAGCGACGGATGCGCGTGGGCAGCGGCACCGGGCCGGCCACCTTGGCGCCCGTGCGCCTGACCGTCTCGACGATCTTGCTGGCCGACTGGTCGAGGCTGCGGTGATCGAAGCCCTTCAGCTTGATGCGGATGAGGGGAGAGGCGGCCATCTACTTGGTCACGGCGCTGACGACGCCTGCTCCCACGGTGCGGCCACCCTCACGAATGGCGAAGCGCAGCCCCTCTTCCATGGCGATGGGCTTGATCAGCTCCACGTCCAACTCCACGTTGTCGCCAG
>JALZLY010000294.1 GCA_030858465.1 Deinococcota bacterium | reverse complement strand
ACGCTGCTCGTCGACAGCGAGCAGCTCGAATCGGGCGAGGGGCTGGACGACAACTTTCGGAGCATGGCCGGCGACGAGATCGAGCGCTTCCGCCGCGAGATCGTCGAGCGCACCGGCGACCGCCAAGAGGCCGAGAACCTAAGCGACCAGGACCTGCTGCGCGAGGTCATGAACACCGTCGGCAAGGAAGGCCGCCCCGGCGAGTCGATCCGCTGCGTGGTGTCGGTCTCGATGCTCACCGAAGGCTGGGACGCCAACACCATCACGCACGTCCTGGGTGTGCGCGCCTTCGGTACCGAGCTGCTGTGCGAGCAGGTGATCGGCCGCGCCTTGCGACGCCAGTCCTACGACCTCAACGAGGAGGGTCTGTTCAACGTCGAGTACGCCGACGTCCTGGGCATCCCCTTCGACTTCACCGCCAAGCCGGTCGTCGCGCCGCCGCAACCGCCCCGCGAGACCATTCACGTGCGGGCGGTTAGCCCTGAACGCGACCACCTCGAAATCCGCTTCCCTCGCGTGGAAGGCTACCGCGTGGAGCTGCCCGAGGAGCGGCTCACCGCTCAGTTCAACGACGACTCCAGGCTCGAGCTGACCCCGGACCTCGTCGGCCCGTCCATCACCCGGAACGCCGGCATCATCGGCGAGGGCGTCGACCTCAGCCTCGAGCACTTAGGCGATCTGCGCCGCTCCACGCTGCTCTTCCACCTCTCCCGGCGCCTCGTGTACACCAAGTGGCGCGACCCCGGTGAGGAGCCCAAGCTGCACCTCTTCGGGCAGCTCAAGCGGATCACCAAGGAGTGGCTCGACGGCTACCTCGTCTGCAAGGGTGGCACCTACCCTGCGCAGCTCATGTACCAGGAGCTGGCCGACATGGCCTGCGAGCGCATCACCGCTGCCATCACCCGCTCGCTGGTGGGCGAGCGCCCTATCAAGGCGGTGCTCGACCCCTACAACGCCACCGGTTCCACTATCCACGTGAACTTCACCACCTCCAAGACCAGCCGCTGGGAGACGACGCGCTCCCACATCAACTGGGCCATCCTCGACAGCGACTGGGAAGGCGAGTTCTGCCGCGTCGCCGAGGCGCACCCTCGCGTCAAGGCCTACGTCAAGAACCACAACCTCGGCCTCGAGGTTCCCTACCGTTACGGCTCGACGACCCGCAAGTACCTTCCCGACTTCGTTGTCCTGGTAGACGTCGGCGAGGCCGAGCCGCTCAACCTCGTCGTCGAGATCAAGGGCTACCGCGGCGAGGACGCCAAGGACAAGAAAAGCACGATGGAGACTTACTGGGTCGAGGGCGTCAATAACTTGAAGAGCTACGGCCGCTGGGCCTTCGCCGAGCTGACCGACGTCTACGGCATCGAGGCCGCCTTCGGTGCCAAGGTCGAAGCCGAGTTCGACAGGGCGGTCGCGAGCGCCCTCGAGAATGCTGCCAAGCAAAAGGATCGCATGCAGCACTACGATGAGGTCGCCGCCGAATTGCGTGGCAAGCTGCGCACCGGCGGCCAAACGTTCAGCCGCGACGAGATGAACGAGCGCTAACATTGACGCATGTTTTAATGTCATCAAATGATGTATCATTGATGCATACACAGGGGAGGTTTTATGCGCACCACCATCAACCTGGACGAGCATTTGCTCGAGGAAGCCCAGCGCCTCACCGGCATGAAAGAACGCACCGCCCTCATCCACGAAGGGCTAAGGGCCCTCATCGAACGCGAGAGCGCCCGGCGGCTCGCCAGGCTCGGCGGCAGCGAACCCCAATTACACGAGATTCCCAGGCGTCGCCCCGAACCCGCGTGATCCTGGTCGATACCTCCGTCTGGATCGACCACCTGCGCGAAGGCAGCCCGGCCCTGGCCGAAGCCCTCGAGCACGCGCGCATCCTGATGCACCCCTTCGTCCTGGGCGAGCTGGCCTGTGGCAACCTCAAGAACCGCAGCGAGGTGCTCGAGCTCCTGGATGAGTTGCCCAAGGCGCCAACCGCCACCGACCCCGAGGCCCTGAGCTTCATCGAAGGGCGCGCCCTGATGGGCCGGGGCATCGGCTACCTTGACGTCCACCTGCTCGCCTCGGTGCTCCTGGCCGGCAGCGTGCGGCTGTGGACGAAGGACAAGCGCCTCGCCGCGGTGGCTGCAGAGCTGGGCGTCGCCTACGCGGAAGGAGACTGAACGAGATGGCACGACATCCCAAGGTATCCAAGACCGTCGAAACTCTCACTCACGAGGACGCTAAGCGCAAGAACATCCCCACCGCCGAGTACGGCTCGGTCGTCAACAAGGAAACCCAGACCCCCGTCCGTGTCGCTTACGAGCGCCGCAACCGCGACCTCGACCCGCAACTGGTGTGGCGCGGCAAGGCCGAGCAGGACTGGTCCGACCTCGTCGTCCACGCGCCGCCGCTCTTCATCCAGGAGAAGGTCCACCCCAAGCCCCTCATCAACGACCTCTTGCGCCAGACCGAGCGCGCCAAGGCTGAAAAGCCCAACTTCCAGGCCGACCTCTTCAGCGACTTCAACGGCCTGCCCGACGAGGGTGCTCGCACCGAGTTCTACCAGCACGACGCCAACTGGACGAACCGGATGATCCTGGGCGACTCCTTGCAGGTGATGGCGTCTTTGGCCGAGCGCGAGGGCCTGCGCGGCAAGGTGCAGTGCATCTACATCGACCCGCCCTACGGCATCAAGTTCAACTCGAACTTCCAGTGGAGCACCACCAGCCGCGACGTGAAGGACGGCAACACCGACCACATCACCCGCGAGCCGGAGCAGGTGAAGGCGTTTAGAGACACCTGGCGGGATGGGATACACAGCTATTTGACCTATTTGCGCGACCGGCTGACGGTGGCGCGGGACTTGTTGACGGACTCGGGTTCAATATTTGTGCAGATCGGAGAATGCCTTGGCAGGAACATGAACGCACTTGGCAAGGTAGGCAATAACGGCGCTCGGCACCTCGTTACGATGACGAGGGAAGCGCCCTTCGTGCTGAAAGAATTTGTAGAGCACGGCGAACCCCAAACGGGTCGCACCTGTCTTATTGGCAAGCAGGGTTGCCTCGTCAGGCAAAAAGGTAAAGCTGGAGACGAGATCGTCTGGCTCCCACTGGCGTTTCATCCCGGACCACCATTTCCGCACCCCGGTTGGGGCACTTTCTGACTATCGAGACGAGGAAGAAGTTCCGAGAACGACGGGAGTCAGAACTTTAGCGCTGAGCTGAGCATAGTTGAAGCGTTAGAATAGTGCAAGACAACACAGAACCAATCGAAGTTCTCTTCTACATCTGCAAATCGGAACTCAATCGTCAGCGCCATTCACCCAGCCACCAACTTGCTGCTTTTTGGCAATGCTACTTTACTTTGCGGTTCGTGACAGCTTCGCCATTTCTGCCCCAACTAGTTGTTCCACTTTTATTTATAAAAGAAAAATTTCACATGTCAAGCCAAGGGAGGCAGCGAAGACATGATCCTCTAACACCCATCGCAATGTTCCAAGAGTCGAAGGGGATCGGCTGATTGATTACCAGCCGTGAGCACGGGACGATCGTCTAGGCGTGAGCGCGAACGGTAGCCGATAATCCAGGGTGCTCTTGAAGGGCCATGGCGCTGGTTTGTCGATCTTCACCTACGCCAGAACTGCCACCACGTAGGTTGGGGTTGGTGCGCTAACT
>JALZLY010000293.1 GCA_030858465.1 Deinococcota bacterium | reverse complement strand
ACATGTGGAATAGCATCTATATCGCGCTTATGGCAACGGTCACCACGCTCTTTTTTTGCTCCTTGGGCGGTTTCGGCTTTGCCATGTACGAGTTCAGGTTCAAAAAGCAACTCTTTGCGGTTCTCATCACCTCGCTCATGATCCCGCCGCTTCTTGGCCTCATCCCCTACTACCTCATCATTCAAGGGCTTGGCTGGCTGAACGAGCCCAGGGCCATCTGGTTTCCGGGTATGGCCAGCGCCTTCGGCATCTTCTTAATGCGGCAGTACATCGCCTCGTCCATTTCCAAAGAGCTTATGGACGCGGCGCGTATCGACGGGGCCAGGGAGTTTCGCATCTACTGGAGCATAGTCTTGCCGCTGATTAGGCCCGGTCTGGCAACCCTCGGACTGCTGACCTTCATCGGGCAGTGGAACAACTTTTTGGGGCCGCTCATCGTGCTCAGCTCGAGGGACAGGTTTACCGTGCCGCTGGCGCTCAGAACCCTGCAGGGCCAGATTCAAACCGACTGGGGGGCGGTCATCTTCGGCACGGCGCTGGCGGTCATTCCCTTGCTCATCATCTTTGCCTTCGCCTCGAGGCAAGTGATCGATGGCCTCACCGCAGGCTCGGTCAAAGGGTGAATGCGAGACGTGAAGGCCCTTTACCCGGACCCCAGCAGCCCCTAGGGGCACGCGTTGACGCGCTGGTGTCACAGATGACCTTGAAAAGGTGGTCACAGGTGACGTTAATGTATGGAATGTGTGGTCATCGAAGGTGTGGTCATCGGCCCGGCCAGAGGTCCCTCTGGCTGGTGCTATGCCTTGCCCTCGGATCGGCCTTCGGGCAGCCGGTGACGGTCCGGGTCTCCGAGCCTGCCGGCGACATTTCCCCTCACGCCATCACCGGCTTTAACTACGGCAACATGATGCGCGTGGTCGGCTTTGAAGACGAGTTCGGGGCCTTAAACCTGCAAGCGTTGCGCTTTCCGCCCGGCAATCAGGCGGATGAGATGGTGCTTTCCCCAGCCGTCATCGACGCCTTTAGGATGCAGTGGGAGCTTTTGGGCCGGCCCCGCCTACTCATTATCGCCAACCTCTTTCAGGGGACGCCCGAGGACGCGGCCGCCGCGGCCAGCTACTTCGCCGAGGCCGGCATGCCCGTAGAGGCCTGGGCGATTGGCAACGAGCCCGACCTCTACGCCACCAACCGGGGTGACCCCTCGTGGACGCCTGAAAAGTACTGCCAGCGCTTTCGCGACTACCGTGAAGCGCTGCTAGAGGTGAATTCCGACTACCTCATCACCGGGCCGGCGGTATCGGGCTCGAGGCCGCTCGGCCAAGATTACCTGCGCGAGGTGCTTTACCTCTGCGGTGACGTCATCGACGTCTTGACCTGGCATGTCTACCCGACCGACGGCACCTGGGATGACGATAGCGCCCTGGCTACCTCGAGCCAGGTGGGCGAGGAGATAAGGCGCTTTCGTGGCTGGCTAAGCGACCCCGAGATGAATCCTTGGCCAAGGCCAAGGATAAACCCGCTCGGCCATGGACGCGACATCGGCACCGCCATTACCGAGTTCGGCCTGTCGTGGCGCACGCCCAACTACCGCCACCTAGAGGACATGCCCGCCGCGCTGTGGCTCGCCGACGTGCTCGGGCAGATGGCTACCGAAGGTTTGGATGAGAGCTACTACTTTACCTTGCAGGGCTTAGGTGGTCACGGCCTTATCGACAACACCGGCTGGGTTCGGCCCACCTACCACGTCTTTGAAATGCTCTCGGACTTTACCGGTGAGGCCCTGACGGTAGAACTCGAGGCGCCCGTCAGCGCTTACGCCGCCCGTAACGAGCGCGGCCTGCAGGTGCTGCTGGTGAACCGCGCGACCGAAGACGCGCAAGTGGTGCTCGAGGCCGGTCTCGAGGGCGACGTCGAGATAAAGACGCTAAACGATGAGATTTTTGATGAGCTATGGGGGTACCAGGTGACGGTGCAAGGGGCGAATGCCGCTATCTCCGTGCCGGCCCGTTCGGTGCTGCTGGTGCGCGGCTACAGGGGTGAATGATGAAAGCCTTCCTCGCCCTCTTGCTGCTCCTGGGAAGCGCTGTGGCGCAAGTTGAACTCGGTGCGGGCGGCTACGTCACCGAGCGCCCCGCCGACATCGTCGACCCGCCTGAAGACATCTACCGCGGTGAAGGGCTCACCGGGCCGGTGCCCACCAACCGCTGGTGGAGCTCGCTCGTCTGGACTGCCTTTTCGGAGCCCATTTACGCCGGGCCGCTAAGCTACCAGGCGGTGCCGGAAGGGCTCGCGCTCGGCTACCCGCGGATGGTGGCCGATGAGGACGGCTTTGCGATGCCCTTTGCCGCCGATATGGTGGTGGGGCTCGAGGGCTTCGCGGCCGAGGCTGCACGCGTGGTGCGCTACGGTGACTGGACGGTCGAGGTGAGCTGGGAAGAGGAGGCGCCGGATGAAACGCGCGCCCTTTACGCCACGCTGGGGCAGGGCCTGCCGTATGCCTACCTGCAGCTTGCTGGGGGTCCGGTTCTGGTCACCTTCCGCGTGGCGCCCGAAGTCTGGCTCGAACGTCCGGGCGCGCTGGGCATCACCCTCGAGGGGCGGCACTACGGCCTTTTCTACTCCGGCGACCTGACGCTCGACGGCCAAAGCTTTGGCGGCCGGCTAGATGAGAGCGACCCCTACGGCATGCTGAGCGTCGCGGTGCTCCCTGAAGCGAGCGAGGTGGCGCTGGAACGGTTCGAGGCGCACGCCTTCACCCGACCCACCGGCTCTAGAACGACTTGGCAGTGGCTGCGCGAGGAGGGCGTGGTGGAGGTGACGTTTGCGCTCGAGCATGAACCGCTTGGTGACAGCACTATGCTGCCGCTCATGGGCCTCTACCCCCACCAGTGGAAGGGCAGCGACGTAGCGCTCACCCCTTACCATTACGAAACGCCTCGAGGGGTCATGAAGCTCGCCCAGACCGATCGTTTCTCCGTCCGCTTGCCTTATACCGGCGTCCTGCCTGCCCTCCCGCTGGCCGAGGGGGATAGCGACGAGCTGCGGGGGCTGCTGCACGACTTTATCGGCGGCGGGCTGTACTTCCCGCTCTTCACCGGCCAGACGAGAATGCCTGACTCCTACGCCGACGGCAAGAGCTTCGGCAAGCTGGCGGCGCTCTTGCCAATTGCCGAGCAGCTCGGCGAGGCCGAGGCGGCAGAGACGATCCTGGCGGCGATAAGGGACAGGCTCGAGAGCTGGTTCACGCCGGACGCCCGACCGCTCCTTTACTACCACGAGCCGTGGGGGGCGCTCATCGCCGCGCCCACCTCGCACGGCCTCGACTACAGCTTAAACGACCACGCCTTCCACTACGGCTACTTTTTGCAGGCAGCGGCCAGCGTGGCCGAGCGCGACCCTGACTGGGTGGCGCGGTGGGGGAGGGTGGTGGAGCTACTCGTCCGCGATACGGCGGGCGGCAGGGACGACCCGATGTTTCCCTTTCTGCGCGCCCTCGACCCGTACCCCGGCCACGGCTGGGCCAGCGGCGGCGGGCGCTATGAGCGCGGCAACAACCTCGAGTCCTCATCCGAGGCCGTCAACTTCGCTGCCGGGCTCATCCGCTGGGCCGACGCGGTGGGCGATAACGACCTTTTGGAGCTTGGCGTCTATCTTTACGCCACCCAGGTGGAAGCCGTCTGGGAGTACTGGTTTGCCTACGGGGGCAACTTTCCTGAAGGTTTCCCGCATACCGCCATCGGCATCCTCTGGAGCGACGGCGGCGCCTACACCACCTGGTGGACCTCGGACAAAGAAGCCGTCCACGGCATCAACTTTTTGCCCATCACCGCGTCGTCGCTCTACCTGGGGCGTGAGCGTGACTTCGTTTTGGAAAACTACCGGCACATGCTGGTGGGCTCACGTCCGCACTACTGGCCCGACATCGCCCTCGCTTACTTAGCGCTAGCCGACCCCGAGGAGGCGAGAGCGCTTTGGAACGAGGACATCCGCCCGGAGTTCGGGGAAACGCGGGCGCGGCTGCGGCACTGGCTGGGAAGCCTCGCAGCCTACGGTCTGCCCGAGGGGAGCATCACCGCCGACACGCCGCAATACGCGGTCTTGGAGCGTGACGGCGCAAGAGCCTATCTCGTCTACAACCCTGCAAG